>CAIKBP010000096.1 GCA_903825695.1 uncultured Verrucomicrobiota bacterium | reverse complement strand
AGGCGCACGGGTTCAGTGGTTCGGCCCGAGAAAAAATCACCAAGGCGGGCGGGACCTGCGAGGAGTTGCCGCTGTCTGGCATACATCATCAGGATAAGCCCATGAAGAAGTCCACCGAGGTAAAAGAGGCGAAGAAGTAGAACTGCTCTTTGACAAGCTATGTTTGCCGCATTTCTCAATAGCTGGAAGATTCCCGAACTGCGGAAGCGGATTCTGTTCACTTTGGGCATAGTGGCGATTGTGCGCATCGGCGCATGGATCCCGTGCCCGGGCGTGGACCCGACAGAGTTGGTGAAGTATATCCGCGACGCGCAAGCCAGGGCGGGTAGCACCGGCGGGATCATGGGATTGGCGGACCTGTTTACGGGTGGCGCTTTGCAGAACTGCGCGGTGTTCGCGTTGGGGATCATGCCCTACATCACTGCAGCAATCATCATGCAACTGTTGACGGCGGTGATCCCGTCGCTGGAACGCCTGAAACAGGAAGGCGAGACGGGCCGCGCGAAACTGGTACAGTATTCGCGATACATGACCGTGATGATCTGCATATTTCAGAGTGCAGCGCTGGCGGTAACGGTTCAGAATCCGGATGCGTTGTCTAGGATGTTCAATGGGTTTCATGGGACGCTGGTGGCGGCGCCTGGTATCCCGTTCATCCTCTTGACAATCATTACGATCACAAGCGGCACGGTCTTGCTGATGTGGTTGGGCGAGCAGATCACGGAGCGGGGGATCGGCAACGGCGCCTCGATCATCATTACGGTCGGCATCGTGGATCGGCTGCCCACAGCGATTGTCCAAGCGTGGCAGTTGATGTTCCAGAAGACCGAATCTGCCGGCGCGGTCCTGCCGGGGCCCCTGATGGTGTTGTTGCTGCTGGCAATGATGGTGCTGGTAACTGCTGGTATCATCGCGGTAACCGAGGCGCAACGCAAGATTCCCGTGCAGTACGCGAAGCGAGTGGTCGGCCAGAAGATGATGGGTGGCGGCTCGACGTTCATGCCGCTTCGTGTCAATTATTCGGGCGTGATGCCGATCATCTTCGCCGCGGCGATTTTACAGTTTCCGCAGTTTCTGTTTTCGGCCTCCAAACTCGCCGTATTCCAGCGGATACTGCAGGCGTTGGGTGAGGGTGAAGTTCTGTATCTGGTGATTTACGGGTTGATGATCCTGTTCTTTTCCTATTTTTGGGTGGCAACTCAGTTCAACCCGCTCCAGGTCGCCGACGATTTGAAGAAGTATGGCGGGTACGTGCCGGGGATTCGACCCGGCCGGCCAACGGCGGAACACCTTGATCACGTGATGACACGGATCACGCTGGCGGGTGCTGTGTTTCTGACGGTGATAGCGGTGATTCCGTATGTTCTCCGTCGCAACCTGCATTTGCCGTATCTGACTGCGAGTTTCTTTGGGGGCACCAGCATGTTGATCACAGTGGGTGTGCTGCTGGATACGATGCGGCAGGTCGAATCGCACCTGCTGATGCGGCACTATGACGGTTTTTTGCGCAAGGGCAAGCTGCGTGGGCGACGTTGAGGTTTTTGCCGGGTTCATTGACAGGGGGGCATGGAGTACCCCATGATGTTGCTGCGTTACGGGCGCCAACAAATGTGAGGCTGTTGTGATTCCGATCAAATCGCTGTCGGAGATCGAACGGATGCGCGCAGCATGCCGCGCGGCGGCAGAAGTCATGCGCGCAGTGGCGGCGTTGATTCAGCCGGGACGGACGACGAAGGAGTTGGACGATGCAGCGGCGGAATTGATCCGCAAACGTGGCGGGAAAAGCCCGTTTCTCGGGTACAAAGGATATCCGGGCAACATTTGCGTGTCGGTAAACGATGAAGTGGTGCACGGTATCCCGAGCAAGCGGCGCGTGCAATACGGCGACATCGTGAGTCTGGATGTTGGGATTGTGCTGGATGGATTTGTTGGTGATAATGCCACGACTGTCGCAGCTGGTGCGGTGCCGGTGCGCGTGCAGGAGTTGCTCGAAGTGACACAGGATGCCTTGCGCGCAGGGATTGCTGCGGCGCAAGCGGGCAATCGGGTGGGGGACATCTCGCATGCCGTGCAGACAACGGTAGAAGCGCGTGGGTTTTCGGTTGTGCGCGAGTTTGTCGGGCACGGCGTCGGGCGGGAGATGCACGAGGAGCCGCAGATCCCGAACTTCGGCAGCGCGCACACTGGACCGAAGTTGAAACCGGGCATGACGTTGGCCATTGAGCCAATGATCAACCTCGGCACACACGCAGTTCGGATGCTGAGCGATGGATGGACGGTGGTGACGGCGGATGGTTCGCCGAGTGCGCATTATGAACACACGGTCTTGGTGACTGAAGGAGACGCAGAGATATTGACGTGGCTAGAGACGACGCCATACGAGTCGAAGGCACGGTAGTGGAAGTGTTGCCGAACACGATGTTTAGGGTGGAATTGCCCAACAAACATCGCGTATTAGCGCATATATCGGGCAAGATGCGGCTGAATTTTATCCGCCTGTTGCCCGGGGACAAGGTGACCGTAGAAATGTCACCGTACGATTTGAGCAAGGGCCGGATCACGTTCCGGCATTGAGGATTATGAAGGTTAAACCATCAGTAAAACGGTTGTGTGAGCGCTGCAAGGTGGTGCGGCGGAAAGGGGTCGTTCGGATAATCTGCACGAACCCGCGGCACAAACAACGGCAAGGGTAGGAGTGTACTTATGGCGCGTTTGATTGGCGTGGAAGTGCCCGACCAGAAAAAGATCGGGATTGCGCTTCGATATATTTACGGGATCGGTCCATCGACTGCCATTGAGGTATGCGAGAAGGCCAGCGTGGACCCGAACGTCCGCGCGAAAGACCTCAAGGACGAACAGCTCGCGCACCTGGCGACCGTGCTGCAGGGGTACCGGACCGAGGGTGACCTGCGCCGCGAGGTGCAGACCAACATCAAGCGGCTGATGACGATCAATTGCTACCGTGGCATCCGTCATAAGAAGGGACTGCCCGTTCGCGGTCAACGCACTTCGACCAACGCCCGCACGCGCAAAGGCCCGCGCAAGACCGTCGGCGTAGTCCGAAGTAAGGAAACGAAGACGCCAAGAGTTTAACCGGGATAGGAAAGCATCATGGCTGAAGAAGCAAAGAAGCCGAAAGCAATCAAGAAGAAGGCTGCAACGTCTACCAAGCCAGCCGTGCCAAAAACCGAACCGGCTCCGGCAAAGGTTGCCGAGAAACCCGTGGCGCGGAAACCCTCGGCGGAGAAGACCGAAGCAGAGAAGCCTGCCACCACGGCGGACAAGCCGGCTGCGGCAGCCGTAGCGCCGGGAGCGGCCACGCCGACCGCCAGTGCGGTGGAACTATTGGCCGAAGGCGAAGCATCGAAGAAGGTCGTCAAGGCCAAGCACAGCAAGAACGTTTTGCAGGGGATCGCCCACGTGATGGCGACGTTCAACAACACCATCGTTTCGATTACCGACTTGAAAGGCGGCGTCGTCGGGTGGTCAAGCGCGGGGCGCGTTGGATTCAAAGGCTCGCGCAAGAGCACAGCTTACGCGGCGCAGTTGGTGGCGCAGGACGCCGCGCGGCAGGGAATGGCGCACGGGCTGAGGGAGATTGAGGTGTGGGTGAAAGGCCCCGGCAGCGGACGCGAGGCGGCAATCCGCGCATTGCAGTCCATCGGGTTGGATATTACGGTTATCAGGGACGTGACGCCCGTTCCCCATAACGGCTGCCGGCCGCCGAAACGGCGCCGCGTGTAATGAAGATTTTTAGGAGCTCCGCGCATGGCAAGATATAAAGGACCACGAGTTCGCATCAGCCGACGTTTCGGCCTGCCGATTTTCGGCCCGTCGAAGTATTTGGAACGCCGCAGTTATCCGCCCGGCGTGCATGGTCCGAAGTCGGCCCGGCGACGCAAGATGAGTGAATATGGCGCGCACTTGATTGAGAAACAAAAAATGCGCTACCAGTACGGGTTGCTGGAGCGACAGTTTAGGCGCATCTTTGAAATCGCGGCCAAACGGCGCGGTGACACGGGTGAAACATTGTTGCAGTTGCTCGAAACGCGGTTGGACAACGTGGTTTTCCGCATCGGATTTGCCACGACGCGGCCGTTCGCGCGCCAGTTGGTGGGCCATGGACACGTCCGCGTCAACGCACGCAAGGTGGACGTCGCATCCTACAACGTGAAACCCGGCGATGTAATTGAGGTCAAGGGCGTTGTGGCCAGCCAGGCGATCGTGAGCAAGAACTTGGAGTCCGCGCAGGTCCATCCCGTGCCGGAGTGGATTAGTTTCAGCCGGGACACCATGCGCGCGCAGATCATGCGTTTGCCGACGCGACAGGAAATTCAGCCTATCGCCAACGAGCAGATGGTTGTCGAATTCTATTCCAGGTAACGAATAGTCTAACGAGTTGTCGGTCCGCGCTCCTGGAACGCGGGGAACCCAACTCAGGAGGGTACTCACATGCCGATTCGTATGGGTCGTTTTGAAATGCCGAAGCTGTTGGTCCGCGAGGACGCAACTGCCACGCCGACGTATGCCAAATTCATTGCCGAGCCGCTTGAGGCGGGCTATGGCAACACCATCGGTAACTCGCTACGCCGCGTGTTGCTGAGTTCACTCGAAGGTGCAGGCATTAGTTCGGTCAAGATCGAGGGGGCCGCACACGAGTTCATGGCGCTGCCGGGCGTTGTTGAGGACGTTACCGATATCGTCTTGAACCTGAAAAAAGTGCTGCTGAAATCGCACACCCGCGAGCCGCACGTCATCTATCTGTCGGTCAACAAGGAAGGTCCGATTACTGCTGGCGACATCAAGAGCGATCAGGTTGTCGAAGTTCTAAACCCCGACCAGCACATCTGCACGCTCGATAAGAAGATGAGATTCGAGGCCGAAATGGAGGTCAAGGTTGGCCGTGGATTCTGCCCCGCCGACGAGAATAAAAAGGTTGATCAACCAATCGGTGTGATCGCAATCGATTCGCTGTTCTCGCCCGTCCGCCGGGTGCGGTATACCGTCGAAAATACGCGCGTCGGCCAGCGGATGGATTACGACAAGTTGATTCTCGAGGTCTGGACCGATGGGCGTATCAAGCCAGAGGATGCGCTGGTGCAGGCTTCGAACATCTTTCGGCATCACCTCGATATGTTCTGCAATTACGACCAGAGCATCGTGATCGAGTTCGATAAAGGCGCCGAGCAGATCAGCGCTGAGCAGACCAAACTCCGCAAGATGCTCAACATGAGCGTCAATGAGATCGAGTTGAGCGTCCGCGCGGCCAACTGTCTCAACAATGCCAACATTACAACCGTTGGTCAGCTTGCGATGAAGACCGAGAGCGAGATGCTCAAATACCGTAACTTCGGCAAGAAATCGCTCAATGAGATCAAGGAGAAACTTGGCGCGCTTGGGCTGACGCTGGGCATGAAATTCGACCCGGCCCTGCTTGAAGTCGGCGGCGCGGAAGCCACAGTTGAAGCTGTCTTGACGGAACCCGCCGCTGAGGAAAAACAATAGTCAAACAGTCAGCGCACGAGGAATTCCAATGCGACACCGTAAAGATACCGCTAAGCTGGGCATGAAATCCCAGCACCGGCGCTCAATGTTGGCAAACATGGTTTGCAGCCTGATTCGCTACAACCGCATCACTACCACCGTGTCCAAGGCCAAAGAAGCGCGGCGTTGGGCCGACAGGATGATCACACTGGCTAAGAAAGGCACATTGCATCACCGGCGTCAGGCGCTGGCTTTTCTGCGGGAGAAATACGCGGTGAAGAAACTCTTCACCGAGACCAGCAAGCAACACGCTGATCGTCAGGGCGGTTACACGCGAGTCATTCGCCTCGGCCAGCAACGCCGCGGCGATGCTGCAGAGATGGCCATCTTGGAGTGGACGGGGATTGCAGTCGCTCTTGCGCCGGCTCCAGAAACAAAGAAGGGCAAGAAGCAAGAAGCCAAAGCCGCGCCGGAAAAGAAAGCCGAGCTGGCCAAACCGAAGAAGGAAGAGAAAAAGGCTAACGGCAAGAAGAAAGCCGAAGCCGCAAAGTAATCGCGATTCGCTCCAGACACTAACGCGCAGGGCCGACTGAATCCAGTCGGCCCTGTTTGTTTGTCACGGCGCGGTGCAACTCCCATGATACATTGGATACCGATGTATCGGCCAGCAGCTTGCTCAGCGGCGCGCGGCCGGGCGTCAGATGTGTTTACTGTCGTCGGCGTCTTTGATGGCGTAACCGGAGTCTTGGCGGGCGAGGTTGACTTGATGTTTCTTGGTGTAAGTCTTGTATAAATCTTCGGGCGTCATTTCCAGCACCTGTGCGAGTGAAATCAGGAAGTGGAGCAAATCCACGACTTCGACTCGGGCGTTCTGTTTGTCAAACTTCTGGTACTTGGCCCACCATTTCCACGGAACGCTGTCGGTGAGTTCGGCGATCTCCTGTGACATTGCGCGGCAATAGTTAAGCATCCATTTCTTGCGTTCTTCTTCGGTCATGTTGACCATGTCCACGCCGATTCGGAGGTTGAGAGCTTGTTGCAGGTGAAAAATCTCATCGAGTTTGTCAGGCTTGCTCATGGCGACTGGATTATTGGCGAAATCTTTCCGGAAATCACGCCTTTTTGTCCAAGGCCATCCGCGTTCGGTCTTGACCGCACGGGCAAGCTTGCTGATAGTGTTGTGTGAAACAGACGACAGCCAATGGGGCAGAGGAACGTATGGAAAATGTGGTCGTTATCGGATCGGGTTGCGCGGGCTGGGCAGCAGCCCTGTACTCCGCACGCGCCAATCTGAATCCGGTATTGCTGACAGGCGCGCAGCCCGGCGGATTACTGACTACAACGAGCATTGTGGAGAATTATCCCGGGTTCCCCGATGGGATCGATGGCACCGAGTTGATGATGCAGATGCAGAAACAAGCGGAACGGTTTGGCGCCCGGACGCGGTACGGCGTGAATATCACCCGCGTGGACTTATCCACGCGCCCGTTCAAACTTTGGGCTGACGATGAACTGATCGAGACACGCGCGGTCATCATTGCCGTGGGCGCATCGCATCGACATCTCGGGTTGAAGAGCGAGGAATTGCTGGAACGGAAAGGCGTGACATACTGCGCTACGTGCGATGGTGCGCTGCCGATGTTCCGCAATCAGCCGCTGGTCGTTGTCGGCGGTGGTGATTCCGCCTGCGAAGAAGCGCTTTATCTAACACATTTTGGCTCGAAGATTTATCTTGTTCATCGACGCGACCAACTTCGCGCTTCGAAAATCATGGCCGGGCGCGTCCTCGGTAATCCGAAGATACAACCTGTCTGGGACTCAGTGGTGGCCGACATTCTGGACGCGAAGCAGGACAAGGTTGTCGGCGTGAAAGTCCGCAATGTGAAGACCGGCGCGATCACCGAATTGGGTTGCGCGGGTGTCTTTATTGCCATCGGTCATGTTCCTGTCACAAGTCTGTTCAAGGGGCAGGTCGAGACAGATGCTGATGGCTACATCATCTGTAAGCGAGGAACCCATACCAGCGTGCCCGGTGTATTTGCCTCAGGCGATTGCGTAGATCGTGTTTACCGCCAGGCCGTCACCGCCGCCGGCACTGGCTGCGCCGCCGCAATCGACGCCGAACGGTATCTCGCGCAACTCGCGTAACAGCCGGCTGCGTCACGTTTCCGCCTGGTCAACGACCTTGATAAAAGAGGCCGGATCGGGGGCTTCCAGCAGGCGGCACCGCACATCATCCTGCCGCAACAGGCGGGCAAGATTCCCGACAACGCGCAGGTAGTCGGTCACCATCTGTTTCGGCGTGCCGATGAGGAAAATGAGTCTGACAAGCTGGCTATCTTTCGTTTCGAAATCAACGCCTTTGGCGCTGCGGCCGACCGCGATAAGAATCTCAGTGCATTGATCGGTGCGGGCGTGCGGGATGGCTACATCATGGCCGAGCGCGGTGTTGCTGACGCGTTCGCGGTCGAGGATTTCCTGAAAAAACAGATCGAAGTTACGGATGCTCCGGTGCTCAGCCAGCAACAGGGCAACCTCCCTAAGCGCCGCGGTTTTTTCTGTGGCGCTTAGGTTCAGGTT
>CAIKBP010000095.1 GCA_903825695.1 uncultured Verrucomicrobiota bacterium | reverse complement strand
TGCAGGAGAATATCTTCACGAACGCTCTCCGTCAAGTCCACTAAGTCCTCACCGTGCAGTTCGTGGTGAAACACGAAATCATCCACTGCGACTGGCAGTTTGAGCGCCTTCAAACATCGTCCGCAATGCGCGGTGGCCGGCGCTCGCAATGTGCCTGTTACAAGCAATGCGGTTTCCTGCACCTCCACATGCAGATCGTACGCGATTTCTTTCTCGAACCGGATGTTTGGGTCATCCAGTCCTATAATCGTGGCAGGCTCAGTGCCGCGCAGGGTTTCCCCACCCTCAGGAATGCGTCTGACGTTGATCTTCATCGTGTCCTCCTCGCCCCGCTTTCCGCTACACAACCGGGGCCACGACGCGCCCCTACCGGACGCGCAACTTCTGTTTCAACGCCTGTTTGACTGCTTGCGGCACAAAACCGTTCACCTGGCCGCCGAGCATCGCAATCTGTTTCACCATCCGCGAACTGACGAACGCCAGATCCTGCTTTGGCGTCAGGAAAATCGTCTCGATCTTCGGGTCCATCTCGCGGTTGAACAGCGCCAACTGCAACTCGTATTCAAAATCCGACACCGCCCGCAGCCCGCGCACTATCACCGCCGCCCTCTTCCGCCGGGCGAACTTCACCAGCAATCCGCTGAACCCTTCCACCGACACGTTCCGCAACCCGCGCACTGTCTGCCGCACCAGCGCGATGCGTTCATCCAGCGTGAACAATGACGTCTTGTCCGTGTCCTCCGCCACCGCAATGAGTACCCGGTCATACAAACGCGCCGCCCGCCGCACAACGTCGAGATGACCGTTGGTGATGGGGTCGAAGCTACCCGGATAGATCGCAACCTTATCCATATCCCTCTTTCACAATAAATTCCTCCTTTTTCATTTGCAAACCTTTCTTTACACAGACAACGGCGTTAGAATAAAAGAAAAGAGATATATGCCACCAAACAAAAAAGACCACGCGCTCATCGAACAACTTCTCCAATCCCGCGCCGGCGGCAAACCCATGGAGAACGCCGATCTCGTCGAGGACATCATCGAGACCGCCCTGCGGCTTGCCGACGATGGCGCTGACCGGCTAGATATAAAAGTCATCACCTCGGCACTCAAGGAGATGCGTTATGCCGCAAAGGTGTTTGCGCCGTATCGCGGCCGACGCAAGGTTACCGTGTTCGGCTCCGCCAGGACGCAGCCTGATGAACCCGAATACCAACAAGCGGTCGCATTCGGCAAGGCAATCACAGCGCGCGGACTCATGGTCATCACGGGCGGCGGCGAAGGCATCATGGGCGCAGCGCAACGTGGCGCGGGCCGCGACAACAGTTTCGGCCTGAACATCCGCCTGCCGTTCGAACAGGAACCGAACGAGGAGATCGCGGGCGACCGGAAACTGATCAATTTCAAATACTTCTTCACCCGCAAACTCTGTTTCATGAAGGAGAGCGACGCTATTGCGTTGTTCCCCGGCGGATTTGGCACACACGACGAAGGTTTCGAGGCGCTGACGCTGATGCAGACGGGCAAGGCCCAACCCAAACCGCTCATGTTCATAGACCAGCCGCGAGGCAATTATTGGAAAACATGGTGGCGGTTCGTTGAAGACCAACTCCTCGACCGCGGTCTAGTTAGCAAAGAAGACCTGGCCCTGTTCAAAGTGACCGACGACATCGAAGACGCCTGCGCTGAGATCGAGCGTTTCTACAGCAACTACCACTCGCTCCGTTACGTCAAAGACGCGCTCGTTATCCGGGTTCAACATCCTGTCACCGACAGTTTACTGAAGACGCTCAATGCGCGTTTCAGTGACATCTGCGTCAACGATGGCGTTTTCCGCACCAGCGGCCCATTGCCTGAAGAGGAGAACGAACCCGACCTGGCCAACCTGTCTCGCGTCGTTTTTCCATTCAACCGCACCAACTTCGGCCGCCTCCGCTCGGTGATCGACCTCCTCAACCAGCACTGACCGCTGACAGCCGAGAGCCGTCCGCACTGGAGTGAGCGCCGTCCGAGACGAACTGAGCGTCTGGTCATCAGAGATTGACGGAGATTTCGGCTGTAGTGCGGGAAGAAAGTTCATCCCTCCCGAACCACTTGGAATTTGTGCTATTATTCCGATACACAGATGCGCACTTCAGCAGCTACGCCGACCCAACAATTGAGGAGAACGGTTTTTTATCTAGACGGTCTCCGGTATTGCTTTGCTATGGCCGACGTTGTGGCGCAGCGTCTCAGGGAAACATTGGATAAGGTCGCCCGTCTGCATTCCGCCCACGAGAATTACGAGGAGCAGGTTGCGTCGGCGCTTCTCGACGCATGGTCGCTTGTCGATATATGCCACCGTGCTCGCGAGCTTGTTCAGCAAACACCGGGGCTGTCGCAAAAGCTGCCGGGTGTCCAAACTTTTCTTCGAGCTACGTCACACATTGGGGAACTCCGTCATTACGTTCAGCATTTCCGTAGCGGCATTCCTGACATCCCAAGCGCTTGGAGTCCTCTGTGGGGTGCTCTTTCATGGGTGCCGGTTCACGATCAGAGGATGTGTTATATGATCTTCAGTGGCAATCTCCTTGAGGGACTCTCAGCTCCTTCAATCAGCCTCGACACACATGCGTTGCGCTTCACGTCGAATGTGGTGCTTTTTACCGGCGCTGGTGCAGCCGAACTATTTGAAATCGTCGACCGGCTAAGAAAGCTAAAAATCTGCGTCTTGGATTGGATCGACCAGCACCCCAACTTCAGACGTGCTGACGGAAAGACACTTATCGTGAAATTGAAGTTTAATCTTCCAGATCCAATGAGTTGACCTGTTAAGTTCCACTTTACGACGTGGACTCCTGATGGAAATCGAACTGGTCACAGTGATCCGTCGCTTTGTTCCGATTCGCCCATCTTGTTACGGTGATAAAAAGGCCTAGTGAATTTCAATCGGGCCGCCCTTCCACCAGTACCTTCTTCCATCAGGTTGGGGGCCTACATCATCTGGGCGACCGAGATATTTGTATTTGGGAACTTTCTTGTATGCTCCCATGGTCGTAGTGTATTCAAAATCACCAGTCCTCTCGACGACAATCGCGTGGGCTGTATCATCATAAACTCCCGTCAGACCCTCGACATAAAACAATGCTGGGGCAGCGCGTGAGCAATTTACGAGAGCCCCCTCGGGTAATGCTTGCTGCACTATAACGGAAAATAGTATGGCCTTTTCCCTCTCTCGTCGCTGCCGTTCTTCCTCTTGTCTTTGTTCTTCCTGCCGTTTTTGTTCTTCTTCGAATCGCTGCTGAATTGCGGTTGCGACTCTCTCTTTGCGCTTTTCTGCTTCTTGGCGAGCCAATTCCTGCTGCCGACGGGCTAACTCTAACTGTTTCGCTTCTTCCTGGCGGTACGCCGCTGCCTTTTGCGGGTCATAACCAAATCGCTTCTGTAAGTCTGGCGGCAACTTCTCCAGCGGGATCGAGGCAATGCCAGTCTTGTAGAAGATGGTAACTGTTGCTGGGGTCACTGTCCCCCAAGTGACGTTGGAGTAAGCCACGCTATCAATCGTGATCTTGGTAGGCGGCGCGTTGGTTTCGTCGCCGAAGGATACAGCAACAGCGAAAACAGAAAGTAGAATGGTGACACGAAGGATTCTCATCGTGGCTTCTTCTTGATTGCGGGCAGCGTAGCACTTGCTCTTGGAAAGGCAAGATTCTTTGTTTTGCGTCGCGCCCGGCGGTCACGCCCTACCCAACAAATTCGCGGTCGCCGGTGCGCCTCCCTTGGCTTGGCGGAGTTCGGGGGGCGGCGATGTGCTATATTGCCGCTGTGCAACGGAAAACAGGCATCGTCGTCGTCGCGCACGGGTCGCAGTTCGCTGGCGGCAACGATGCCGTGGTGCGGCTGACTCAATGGCTTCGGAAACAGCTCGGCACGAGCTCGATCGAGCCGTGCTTCATGGAATTAGGCGATCCATCCATTCCTGTCGCGATCGAACGACTTATCGAACAGGGCTGCAACCACATCTTCGCCTACGCATTCTTCCTTGTGCCGGGCAAACACCTGCAGGAGGACATCCCGGCGATTATTGAGCAGACGCTGCGAAACCATCCCGGTATCACCTTCGAGGTCACGGGGCCGATGTTGAACGATCCCGATCTGTTTGAATTGGTCGCCCAGCGCCTGGAGAACGCGTTGCACGCGCCACCCCATCCGTAGCGAAAAAATCTACTTGTCTGACGCAGGCGCTTTGCTAGTCTCCTGCCAGTTCTTTCACCGCGTCGGCGCAGGGAACGCCGTGAGATTCGGCGACAGTGGCGCTGCTGTAACCGGCTACGAACCCTTTACCTCGAAGTTTTACCACGTTCCACGTGGATTTTCGGGGCCAAAGCCACCCAAACGGGGAAGGCGAGGTAGTAGGCTCGCCCCGAGATTCACCATGTTTCACGTGGTATTCGGGGCAAAATGCCGGAAGTCAGAATATCGGCCGACGTGAGAAGCTCGGGAACCTTCGAACCAAAGGAAAGAGATGTTCTGTTTTGGACAATTGTTTTCGTCGCGCGGTTTTTTTCCTCGTAACAGCGGAGCCACACAGCCGTGGCCTCCACAACATCACCGAAGGCTCGCACCAGCGCTGCTGGTGGCCATCGCAGCGCACGTCGCGCTGCTTGCCGTCCTCGCCTCGGCGCCGTTGCGGTTCGCGCCACCGGTAACCAAAACGATGCCGATTGCTGTTCAGTTCACTTTTGCAGGCATGACCGACTCTGGAGGCAATCCCAACGCTGGCGGGCAGACGCCAGTCGCACCCGCGCCACCGCCAGCGCCTGATCCGTCTGCATCCACACCTGCCCCGGTCCCGACGGCATCGGCCCCGCCATTGACTGTCATCACTGCACCTGCCCCGCCGCTCGACACGAAAGATGACATGCTACCGGCGCAACCGTCGTCTGACACACCGGTCAACGCCGTGGTCGATCCGGAACCAATCATAGGCTCCGTTGCACAATCCGGTTCCGGGCTGGGTCATGGTACGGGCACTGGCACTGGCGACGGCGATAGCGATGGAGTTGTGGGCGCCGGCGGCACGGGGCTCGGGGGCTTTGGCGGTGCGCATCCTGATTATCTGCGCATCCCACAACCGCGTTATCCTGCCATCGCCCGGCAGAACGGCTGGCAGGGCAGGACGGTTCTGCGTGTCGAAATCCGCGGCGACGGCCACGTTGGTATGGTCGAAGTTCTGCGCAGTTCGGGTTATGCCATACTCGACGATGCGGCGGTCGAAGCCGTGAAAGCCGGGGAGTTCATGCCAGCGCAGGTTGGTGGGAAACCGGTAAGTTCGTCGGTCGAAGTCCCAATCCGTTTTCAACTGGTGGAGCGCTGATCGTAATGCGCTGGGGCCAGCCCCGAAAGAAAGTCGTTCGGGGCCAGTTTCGTTCTTTGTGATGTGTGATGTGAACGCGTCGGCGCAGGGAACGCCGTGAGATTCGGCGACAGTGGCGCTGCTGTAACCGGCTACGAACCCTCATTTGCCACCCAGCCCTTTCTGCAACCGTGTAAGTCATAAGGCGGTTGCGGAAGGTATCTGAAAGGGCTGGGGAAGGCGAGGTAGTAGGTTTGCCCCGAATAATTTCGAGGCTTTATGCCGGAAGTCAGAATAACGGCCGACGCGAGAAACCAATAAACCTTCGAACCAAAGGAAAAGAGCTTTCGTCATGAAATATTATTTTCTGTCGTGTTGCGCCGCAGTTGCCGTATCGTCCGCCGTCCTGGCTGAAGAACCCATCACGCCCACGCCAGAACCAACCCCCACCAACAGTCTCCCTGAAGTCGTCGTCACAGGCACGCGCGTGCCCACCGCTGTCGAAACCACGCCGACCTCCGTCAGCGTCATCACGCGCGACGAGATCGCTGCACAACAGGCGATCACCGTGGCCGACGTGTTGCGCGATCTGCCCGGCGTCGAGGTGTCCCGCACCGGCCAACCCGGCCAACAGACCTCGGTATTCATGCGCGGAGCCAATTACGACAACACGCTCGTCCTCATCGACGGCATACGCGTCAACAACGGGTTCAACAACGCCTTTGACTTCGCCAATCTCCCGGTGGACGACATTGAGCGCATCGAAGTCCTCCGCGGTCCACAAAGCACGTTATACGGCTCGGAGGCGCTCGGTGGCGTCATAAACATCGTCACACGGAAACACGCCGACACTTTTACAGGTGCGGCGACCATGGAAGGCGGCAGTCACGACAGCCTGCATTCCCGCATGGAATTTACGGCGCCGATTAACATGCAAGACGCCGGCACACTTACGCTCGCGGGCGCCGGCGGTTATTTCACCACGGACAACGACCGACCCAACAACTATCTGAATTCATGGAACGGTTCTGGCCACATCACATGGCAGGTCAGCGACCGTTTCAGCGCTTCGCTTCTAGCGACATATCTCCAGTCGAAGGCCGGTTCGCCAGGGGACCGCTTCACGAAAGATCCCAATGATTGGCTGCGCAATGAAAACTCGCTGGTTGGCCTCACGTTGCAGGGCCAACCGCTGGATTTCTGGGATATTAAACTGACGCTCGCACACAACCGCGACCGCAGTTTCTACAATGCGCCGCCGAATCCGGGCAGCCTGTTCCCAAGTACTTTCACCGAGTTGACGACGGTTAGCCGCGATCAGGTGGACAT
The DNA here is from genome assembly GCA_903825695.1 of uncultured Verrucomicrobiota bacterium. Lineage (GTDB taxonomy): Bacteria > Verrucomicrobiota > Verrucomicrobiia > Palsa-1439 > Palsa-1439 > CAIKBP01. The sequence continues at coordinate 14,254 of CAIKBP010000095.1, read as the reverse complement.
GCAGCACGTTTTCACCATCAACGACCAGCACAAGATTCTGGTCGGCGGCACGTACGACAGCACTCGCGCCAACGACCTACAGCTTTTCTCCATGACTGGCTTCGCCTCGACGAACAAAATCAACCGCCCGATCATCGACAAAGCGGTTTACGGCCAGTACGAGTTCACGCCCGTGGAACGGTTCACCTTCACTGCAGGCGGACGGCTGGACGACTACAACGCGTTTGGCAGCCACGCCACGTACCGGTTCGGTGGCCGGTGGACCACACCAGTCACCGAGACGATCCTGCGCGCCAGCGTTGGAACCGGGTTCCGCACGCCGGCGGTGCGTGACCTGTACTCACCCGCGGTATTCGGAGGAAACCCAAATCTGCAACCCGAACGCAGTCTCGGCTGGGATGCCGGCGTCGAGCAACCGTTGTTTGATGGTCAACTGCGCATCGGCGCGACCTACTTCCAGAATGAGTTCGACAACCTTATCGGCCGCAGCGCGACCACCAACGTGCTGGTCAACATCGATCGCGCCCGGACAATGGGAGTGGAGACCTTCGCCACATGGACGCCGTTGACAAACCTGATCGTGCGCGGCACGTACACGTGGCTGGCCGACGCGCAAGATCTGATTACCGGTCAGCGCCTGTTGCGGCGGGCTGAACACAGCGGCAGTTTCGACATAACCTACCGGTTCCTCGACCGGTTCACTGCCAACCTCAACACGACGCTGGTGGGTTCCCGTCCCGATGCCTTCTTCGACCCGGTCACCTACGCGGAAAAGCGCGTAACCAATGGCGGCTACGTGAAGGTGGATCTCGGATTGAGCTACGACGTCTGCAAATACTTCACCGTCTTCGGGCGCGTGGAAAACCTGCTCAACGAACGTTACGAGGAAATCTTTGGCTACCCGGCGCTCGGCCGCACATTCTGGGCGGGCGGCACGGCGAAGTTCTAGCCGCCGATCTCTTGGCGAATCCTGGCCGCGATCTCATCGGCCAGCGACTTGATCTGTTTTTCGTCGCGGCCTTCGATGAGGAGACGGGCTTTGGGCTCGGTGCCAGAGTACCGGAGCAGGACGCGACCGTTGTCACCAAGCTTTTTCTCCGCGTCCTGCACCAGCGCGGTCACGCCAGACAGCGTCTCCCACGCCGGCTTGGTTTTGACCTTAACGTTGATGACCACCTGCGGCAACTTGGTGAAAACTTTGCGCAGTTCGCTGAGCGGTTTGTCTGTGTCCATCATGATCCGCAACACTTGGAGCGCACTGACGATGCCGTCGCCAGTCGTCGCGAAATCGCGAAAGATCATGTGACCGGATTGTTCGCCGCCGACGTTCAAATCGTCGGCCAGCATCCGCTCGAGCACGTAACGATCGCCAACGTTCGTGCGGACAACCTTTCCTCCCGCGTCGCGGATGACGTGGTCGAGGGCAAGATTGCTCATCACTGTGGCGACGAGCGTTTTTTTCTTCAACTCGCCGCGCTTGAGCCAGTCCAGTCCTGTGATCGCCAACACGTCATCGCCGTCCACAAGCGCACCGCGTTCGTCGCAAAGCTGTACGCGGTCGCCGTCGCCGTCATGGGCGATGCCTATGTCAGCTCCGAGTTCCTTGACCGCGCGACAAATGACATCCGGGTACGTGCTACCGCAGCCCTTGTTGATATTGGTGCCATCGGGCGTGTTGTTAAGCACGGTAATGCTCGCCCCAAGTTCACGCAGCACGCATGGCGAACTGTTGTATGTCGCGCCGTGGCCCGCATCCACAACGATGCGCAATCCCTCCAACGTCATGCCCTTCGGAAACGCCGCCTTGGCGAACTCGACATAGCGACCGAGGGCGTCGTCGACGCGGAACGCCTTGCCAATTTCCTCCGCAGTCGGACGAATGTTCTCAATGGCGCCGCTGAACACGAGGTTTTCGATTTCCTTCTCGATGGCGTCGTCGAGTTTGTAGCCGTCGTCACGAAAGAACTTGATGCCGTTGTCCTCGTACGGATTGTGCGAGGCGGTAAGCACGATACCTGCGTCAGCGCGCAATGATCGGGTAATGTATGCCACACCCGGAGTCGGCAAGGGTCCGATAAGAAGCACGTCCACGCCCATCGAAAGTATGCCCGCGGTAATGGCGTTCTCCAACATGTAACCGCTGAGCCGCGTGTCTTTGCCCACCACGATCTTGTGCCGTCCATGACCCTTGGCGATGGGGGCGCGTTTCTTGAACACGTGCGCCGCCGCCCGGCCGATTTTCAGCGCGGTCTCGGATGTGACTGGCTCGATGTTCGCCACGCCGCGCACGCCATCCGTGCCAAAAAGCTTTCTGTCGTGGGTTGTCTTCATCATTTTCCTTGTCCACCGGTATGATTAACTGCTTCACCCGCCTTGGTCTCGGCCATGCGCACGTCCACCTCAACCCAACGGCGATCTTTGGGACCTGCGTTTGGATCTTGCGACGCCAGTTCCACCCATTCGCGGAATGACGCGCGCCGCCCGGTAAGATCAATTGGCAACGTTTCGATACCGCTCAACTTCTCCAGTTGCGATTTCAACCCTCTCACGCGCACAGCTGATGGATGAACCGCCACCCGCTCGACGCCGTAACCGCTAATCGGTTCACCAGTCACCTGCGGTTGTACCGGCAGTTCCTTCTCGATCATCTGGTCAATCCGCACCGTAATCCACCGCGGCGTTACGTCAACTACTCGGACCCGCGGCGGATGTTTGATCGTTTTCGGGCCGAGTTCCTCTTGCAGATCCTTGCCGATGGTCTTCTCGTGGGTCAAATCGAGCACCGCGCGCAGTTCGCCATGCTGCACTTGCCGCACGTCTTCGCGCGTCCCGTTCAACGTCACGCTTACGGCGTTCGCGCCGGATTGCACCACAGACATACCGGGCTCGACCCGGATTTCCAGCGGCACGTCTTCGATGACACGCGATTCGCTGGTAATCGTTTTCACGATAAACCACGTTACCGCAGCCAACGCCAAGGCGATAATCTTCAATCCGAGGTTTTCTCTGAGTAAGCGCATCAAACGTTGTCTCCCCGACTATCGGACGTTTCTACTGCGCCTCCACCAGTCTCCGTTTCCACAGGTGCGGCACCGGCAGCTCGGGCTGGAATAAGCGAACCGAGAAACCGTCGCATGTGCTCGATCAGCCAGTTGCTATGGCGCGGTGCGGGTGTCAGCTTCTTTGTCAGCAACGCACGAAGTCCATCGGCCCCCAAATCCTGTTCCAGCCGCCCAGCGTGCGCAACTGAGATCTGGCCAGTTTCTTCGCTCACCACAATGACCAACGCGTCGGTCTCCTCGGTCAGGCCGATGGCGGCCCGGTGACGCGTCCCCAGTTGCGTGCTCAACCCCTGTCGCGCCGTCAGTGGGAACACGCATGCCGCCGACACCACGCGGTCGCCGCGCAATACCACCCCACCGTCGTGCAACGGCGTGTTGGGAAAGAAAATCGTCGACAATAATTCCGTAGTCGCTTTCGCATCGATCGCCACGCCCGTTTCAGTCAACCCGCGGAACCCGATCTCACGCTCGATGGCCATCAATGCGCCCCAACGTTTCTGCGACAATGACCGCGTCGTCTCCACCAGCACGTCGATCAATTTGCCTCGCTGGCGGGGATTGCCGAAAATTTGCTGACTGCCAACCTGCGCCAGTGCGCGCCGCAATTCAGGCTGGAAAATCACAAGCACAGCAAAAGCCAGGAACGCAAGAAAACGGCCGAGAATCCAGTTCACCACGTCTAGTTCAAAGATTTGCGTCAATCCAGCCACGCCAAGCAATACGATGACGAACCCGGTGAACACGGCCGCGCCACGGGTGCCGCGGAACAACAACAAAAAATAATAGATCACCGCCGCCAGAAGCAGGATTTCGAACCCCGCTTTCCAGTTTTCGACAACAAAAACGATGACTCGTTCCATGTTTAACCAGTCTGGCGCACCGAACAAAGCGCCTCCACCATCCGCACCACATCAATCATCTCGGCGATGTCATGCACACGGACAATGTTCGCCCCATGCGCCACCGCCCACGCCACCGTTGCCGCTGTGCCCCAAATCCGCTCCTGCGGCTCGCGGCCCTGTCCCGCTCCAGTCGGGGCCAGCAACTTGCCGATGAAGGCTTTGCGCGACGTGCCAATGAGGATTGGACAACCCAGCGTCCGAAATTCCTCAAGCTTGGCCAGCAATTGTAGGTTGTGCACGACAGTTTTGCCAAATCCGATGCCGGGGTCAACCGCGATTTGCGATTTTTTTACACCGTGCGATTCCGCAAACGCGATCCGCTCCGCCAAAAACGCGCGCACTTCCGTCACAACGTCGTCGTAACGCGGCGCCTCCTGCATCGTGGCCGGCGTCCCATACATGTGCATCAACACCAACCCCGCGCCAACGTCGCGCACCACGTCCACCATCCGCGCGTCAAACCGCAGCGCGCTGATATCATTAACAATCCGCGCCCCGGCCGCCAGCGCCCGCTCGGCGACAACCGCCTTCGTGGTGTCAATTGAGATCAACAAACCCTCACCCGTCCTTCGGACACCCTCTCCCCGCTCGCGGGGAGAGGGCACCGGGTGAGGGGCTGCCAGCCTTTCGATAACCGGCACCACCCGTCGCAATTCTTCATCTGCGCTCACCGGTGCCGCGCCGGGCCGCGTGCTTTCACCGCCGACGTCAATGATGTCCGCGCCGGCTTTCGCCAGCGCTTGGCCGTGTGCGATGGCGCGTTCCGTGTCGAAGAACTTGCCGCCATCAGAAAACGAATCCGGCGTGACGTTGAGCACTCCCATCACCAACGTCCGCGTCGTGTCCCATTGGAAAGCGTCGGCCATGCCGCCAGTTTACGCGGTTGCGGGTCAGACACAACGCGAAATCTCGTTCAGAGAGGTACAGAAATCGCGGACAAGCCACGACAGAAATAAAATGACACCTAGCACTACGAGGTATCACCTCAAACGTGGCCTGTCAAAAGCGGGTCTCGCGTTGACTATGGGCCAAGAAACAGTCGCAAATACCATGAACCAACTCGTCGTTACGCGTGCCCGCCTCGACATCTCCAGCAAACCGCCGAGCACGATTGAGTGGGAATGACCGCCAAAGGCCGCGGACTAAGGGATGAAGGCTGAGAAGTGTGTCTAATGTAGAAAGCTGAGCCACCGCCGACCTGCGACGTGAACCGCGACAGCGGAACTGACAGAGCTAATGGCGGTTGGCTCCGGCGACTTGTTGGGCATCAGATGATCTCCTCTCTCTTCGCCACTGCCAAAATATCCCAAACATACCACCCACCCACAAAGTGACAACGAACGCAGAATGACCAACCAGTCGCTCTCCCGCCCACAATAACCTGGCTAGAATCATCACTGCTACACAAATAGGCAAAACAGCCAACATGCCTAAAAGGTCGACTGGACGCGAAATCTCCGGATGTCTATCCAGAACAATCCCTGACAAAGAAATACAAGCACAGAACGCGCCGATTACAAAAAATGCGTGAGTAAGCAATGCAATACATCCGGCGCTAAATAGCGCCGCCTGAACTGCGAACCGAATGTGTCTAGATGTCTTCATGGCGCACTGATGCCCAACATAGTTGGGACAAAGTGCTTGGTAAAGGACAAACCGCGAACTTTGCCCGCTTGCGCGGCAGGCTAAATCTGCGCCGGGTGTGTGTCAAGTTTACCCCGAATCTAATTCAGGGCGCACGTCACGGTGCCGGTGCCAAGATGTGCCCGGCTTCCGCTCAAGATCTCTAGCCGCGCCTAAATTTCTCGCCGCATTCGAATTCCCCGCCGTGCTTGCATTCTCTACGCGATCCGCTATGATGGTTGCCACTGGCAACCATCATTACATGAACACAGATCAGTTTCACAAGGATTTGGCGACGGGGACGTACGACCTGTTGGTGCTGGATGTGTTGCGGGACGGACCGGGATACGGATACGAGATTTTAAAACACATCTTCGAGCAATCTCGTTGTACTGTCCGCTGGCACAAGGGAACGTTGTGCAAGGTCTTGCACGATTTGGAGCGGAGAGGCTTGGTCACCAGCCGTTGGCAACCCGCTGGCCGTAATCGTGCCCGCCGGTACTATCGGCTTACGGCGCGTGGCCGGCGAGCATGGAAAACCCGACGTGAACAATGGCAGAAGTTTACACAGGCCGTGAACACACTCTTGGGAATCTGAGCGAACAGGAAATCCAATTACAATGGTTTCACTTGTATCCGTAGGATGCGCCGCGTGGTTTTGCGGATCTTGAACGGCTCGGCCATGCGCACGCCAACAACCCAGGCGATACGTCCGTCCGACGCACATAGCAGCGGGATTCGACCCCGCCGGCGTTGCGGCACTTTCTCGTCCACAAAAAAGTCCTGCAGCTTCTTCTCTGTTTTCATCCCGAGCGGCTGGAAACGGTCGCCTTCTTGCCAGGTGCGGATGAACGGCGAATCGCCGAGAGAATCGGCATCGAAACGCTCTTCATTCTTTTTGTCATTTTGAGCCCGTCGAAACTCGGAGAGGCCGCCTGTCGTTTGGCGGCAAATCTCTTTCGGTAACGACCGAGACCCTTCGATGGACTCAGGGTGACAAACAAAGGAAACGCCAAGCGCCTTGATTCGCGTCTCGCCACCAATCACCAGCGGCCATTTCCCGCGTACCGGCTCCAATTTCTTCCGCCGCACCTTCTTCAACTCGTCGTATTCGCGGCACACAACCAAATCCCCGGGCAAATGCGCTTCGGCGCTCGGATTCTCCGACACCGCAAGTTCACGCACCGCTTCGATGTGTTCGAAGCCCAACTCGATTTCAGGCCCAAGCCACAGGCGCACCACGCGACGTTGGACCGCCGGCGGCCAACCCCGAAAGGCTTCCACGTCGATCCCATCTCCACAATAAGTTGGTGAATAAATCGCTTCGCTGATGTGGCGCGTCAGATACGAATCTTCGTCCCGCAGGATCTCCGCCGTCCGCAGGAGCGTCTCGCGGACTGCGGGATTGAATTCACGTTCCAGCAACGGCAGCAGGACGTGGCGTACCCGGTTCCGCGTAAATTGCAGGTCTGTATTTGATGCGTCCTCGCGCCACGACAGTTTTTTCGCTTTTAAGTAATCCAGAATCTCCTTCCGATGGGCGCCGAGCAATGGACGGATTACCCGCACACCATCAAGCTGGCGATCCTGTTCCATGCCGCTTAATCCCGTCACCCCCGCGCCACGGAGCAGTTTTAGAAGGAACGTTTCAACCTGATCATCCGCAGTGTGCGCCAGCGCAAGGGTTTTGATGCCTGTTTTTCTGGCGACTGCCGCGAAGAAGTCGTGTCGCGCACGCCGCGCGGCATCCTCAATCGAAAGCTTCTGCTCGGCAACAAGTGCTGCGACATTACGTGCCTCAATCGTGAACGGCAAACCGTGGCGCTTGGCAAGTTGACAGACAAATTTGGCATCGGCATCGCTCTCCGCGCCGCGAAGCTGGTGATTGAGATGACAGACGTGCGGTTTACGCCCCAAGCGCACCAACGCGTGAAGGAGGGCAACGGAGTCTGCGCCGCCAGAGACGCCGACGAGCAGCGGCTCGCCGGGCCCCAAGAGCAAAGAAAGCGTTTTTTGAACAGTCTGCAACATGGAACATAACCACAGAGACACAGAGGTCACCGAGGCTTATTGCCGTTGCGGGCTCTGCGTTCTCTGTGCCTCTGTGGTTCAATTACTCTGGCTTTATCTCTGTAACGCCTCCGAGATACGGCGCAAGCACCTCTGGCAGTTTCACGCTGCCATCGGCCTGCTGACAGGTCTCCAGCAAGGCAACATAAAGTCGCGCCAGCGCGGTGCCGCTGCCATTGAGTATGTGCACGAAACCCCGATGCTTGCCGTCGGCGCTTTTGAATCGAATGTTGGCGCGGCGCGCCTGAAAATCTTCACAATTCGAGCAACTCGACACCTCCAAGTACGCCTTTTGCCCCGGCGCCCAGACTTCGATGTCGTAGGTCTTCGCGCTGGCGAACCCCATGTCGCCCGTGCACAGCAGGACGACCCGGTAATGCAGGCCGAGGAGTTGAAGCACGCGCTCGGCGTTGGCGACCAGTTTCTCCAGTTCATCATAGCCGGTCTCGGGTTTGGTGAACTTGATCAATTCAACCTTGTCGAACTGGTGGACCCGGATCATGCCGCGCGTTTCTTTGCCGGCCGCGCCAGCTTCACGGCGGAAACATGGCGTGTACGCGCAATAACGGATCGGCAACTGTTCCTCGGGTAGGATTTCTTCACGGTGAATATTTGCCACGGGCACTTCGGCAGTCGGCGCGAGGTAAAGCTCGTCATCGCGGAGCCGGTACATGTCCTCCTCGAACTTCGGCAACTGACCGGTGCCGATCATCGCATTGCGGTTGATCAGGAACGGCGGGGAAATCTCCGTGTAACCGTGTTCGCGGGTGTGAATGTCCAACAGGAAATTGATCAAGGCCCGTTCCAACCGCGCGCCGGCACCCTTGTACAGTATGAATCCGCTGCCGGAAATCTTTGCCGCGCGAGGAAAATCCAAAACGCCGAGTTTCTCGCCAATCTCCCAGTGCGGTCTCGGCTGAAACGTAAACTTCGGCGGTTCACCCCAGCGGCGCACCTCTGAATTGCCGGCGGCATCCTTGCCAATCGGCACACTCGGGTGGGGCAGATTGGGGATCATCAAGGCAATGTTCTGAAGTTTGCCGTCGATGGCAGCGATTTCGGTGTCCAACGCTGCGATCCGGTCGCCAACCTGTTTCATCCGCGCCATGGCCGCGCTGACATCCTGTCCCTTCAACTTCAGCAGGCCGATCTCCTTGCTAACCTTGTTCCGTTCCGCTTTCAGCCCTTCTGATTCCGTCAGCAGCTTGCGCCGCTGTTCATCCAATGCGGCAATATCGCCCACGCGCGCTTCATCGCCGCCACCGCGTGTGGCCAATCGTGCCCGGACTGCATCGGGATTATCCCGGATCAGCTTGATGTCCAACATGGCGGGCATGATACGCCGAAAACCGTGACGAGCGCAAGCGTTCCACGGGTCCATTCGCCCCGTGACGGAACCGCCCACGGCGGAAAGCAGTTGACAGTGCGGTAAAGACATCGCACATACTGTGTCAGTACGGTGAACCGATGGATTTCGACTGGCTCAACCCGCCGTTCGACGCAAAAGTCTTCCCGACACCACGGGAGGTCGAGGAATCGTTCGAGGATCCCATGGGAATCCGGCTTTGTCCCGACTCACCAAGGTTCGCAAAAGAGTCGCGTATGTTCTGCCTCGGACGGACGCTCAGCGGGCGAGGTGTGTTCAGCGTTTACCGGACCGACGGCAAAATGATCCGCGTCGTAGCAACGCGCCCAATGGCAGCCGAAGAAGAATATTTTTACGGCAGGAAGGTCTCCGAATGGACGTCATAACTCAATGGGAAGCAATCCCGCCGTTCGCGTCCGAACGCGAAGAGGTGCAGTACTGGTTGACGCACCGGCTGGATGCCCAACTCATCGAGGAATCGGTCACGCAGGGCGACCAATCGGAATCCACCACCATCACGTTGCGGATTGATCCGCGCATGCTGGCGCGCGTCAAACGGCTGGCTCGTTCCCGGTATCTCAACTACCAGAGCATGATCAAACAGTGGGTCAGCGAGCGACTTGAATCGGAGCTCCGCGACCGCGGCGACCGCTGAGCCCCCCTACGCCCCAATAATTCGCGCTGTTTCAGCCAATGCCGCCGCCAGCTTCTCCGGTTGTTTCCCGCCCGCTTGCGCCAAATCAGGCCGTCCGCCGCCACCGCCACCGCACAGCTTGGCCAATTCGCCGACGATCTTGCCGGCGTGCTTGCCCGTTTTCACAAGGTCGGGCGTGACGTAACAGAGCAGCGAAACCCTTCCTTCGGATGATGCGCCGAGCACGACCACAGTGTTGGCGAGCCTCGGCTTCAATGCGTCCACTACCGCCCGCAGCAAATCGGCATTCGCGTCGCCAAGATTGCTGACGATGAGACCGATGTTTCCGTGCTTCTGCGCCTCTGTGAGAAGACGCTGCGCAATCTCGGGTGCACGCTGTTGTCCTTCGCTTTTCGCTCTTCGCTCTTCGCTCTTCGCCTGTTCCCGCTTCTTGGCCTTCTCCGCTTCGGCCTTCTCCTGCATGCGCTGTTTCTCGATAAACTCCCGCGCAAACTGGCCGACCACCGCCTCGACGCGCCTGATGCCCGCCGCAATCGCCGATTCCTTGGTTATCTTGAACAGCCCGATGTCGCCAGTGTTTCGCACGTGCGTACCGCCGCACAATTCCATCGAAAATCCGTCGAGCTTGCCCGGATGACCGCCAACCTGCAACACGCGCACCACGTCGCCATATTTCTCGCCAAAGAACTGGCGTATCTGCGGATGGTTCTTAATCTCGGCGTACGGCACTTCCGTCCAGGACACTGGCGCGTCCTCATTGATCCGCTTATTGACCATCCACTCGATATCGGCAATCTGCTTGTTGCTGAGTTTTTCGGAATGGTTGAAATCGAAACGAAAATGATCAGGCACAACCAGCGATCCGCGTTGACGCGCGTCGTGGCTCACCACTTCCTGCAACGCAAAATGGAACAGATGCGTTGCCGTGTGATGCCGCTGAATGTTTGCCCGACGCAATATATCAACTGCCACACGCACTGCTTCGCCGACCTCCGGCGCGCGACCGCTTACCAGCCTGGCGCGGTGAACGTGCAACCCTCCCTGGTTCTGCGTGTCCAATACCTCCAGACGGCCAACCTCTGTCCGATCATGCCCGGGCACATGGATAAACCCGGTGTCGCCGACCTGCCCACCCATCTCGGCATAGAATGGCGTCTGATCGAGAATAATATCGAATCCGCCCGGTTTGTCCGATGGCGCGACTGCTTCGACAACGGCCTCGCATTCAAGATTGTCGTAACCAAGAAACTTCGTCGGCTCGACCTGTAAGCCTTCGCTGGCGATGGTGACCGCGGTCTTCTTCTTGGCGTGGTCTTTCCGCGCCCGGTGCCGCTGCTCTTCCATCAACTTCTCGAAACCTGCCACGTCCACTGTCAACCCGCGTTCACGCGCCATCAACTCGGTAAGGTCGAGGGGAAAGCCAAACGTGTCATAGAGGACGAATGCTTCCTTGGCGGGAAACACTTTGTCATCCGGGCTCATAAGCAGGGTTAACGCGGCTTCAAAATGTTCCATGCCCCGGTCGAGGGTTTTGTTAAAGCTCTCCTCTTCGGATTTGAGAGTCGATTCGATCTTCTTGCGGCGCTTTCGAACTTCCGGAAACACGTCGCCGAAATTGTCGGCAACAACTCCAACGAGTTTGTAAAAGAACGGCTCATGGAAACCGAGGTTACGACCGTAGCGGACGGCGCGACGCAGGATGCGGCGCAACACATAGCCGCGACCTTCGTTCGATGGCAGGATACCGTCGGCAATGGCAAAACTCAGGCACCGGACATGGTCGGCGATGACGCGAAAAGCGACATCGATTGCGGATTGGGGATCGGACGAATTGGGCAACGTGGAGCCGTACTTCTTCCCACTCAGTTTCTCCAGTTCGCGGAAGATCGGCGTGAAAACGTCGCTCTCGTAGTTTGAAATGACACCGCTGAAGTCCGTGAAATCCTTTGTGCACCGAATGATGCCGCAGACGCGCTCGAAACCCATGCCGGTGTCCACGTGTTTCGCCGACAGCGGCGTGAGCGAGCTATCTGGGTTCGCGTTGAATTGGATGAAGACGAGGTTCCAAATTTCGATGCACTGCGGCGACCCGGCATTGACGAGTTTTGCACCGCCGTCACCTGCGGGGGTGAGGTCAACGTGAATCTCGCTGCACGGACCGCACGGTCCTGTATCACCCATCATCCAGAAATTATCTTTGCGGCCGCCCGGTACGACATGGTCGGCTGATAGATAACGCAACCACAGGTCGCGCACCTCGGTGTCGGCAGGCGTCTTCTCGTCGCCGCCGAAATATGTCGCGTACAACCGTTCTTTCGGGAAACCCCAGACTTTGACGAGAAGCTCCCACGCCCAATCGATCGCTTCCTTTTTGAAATAATCCCCGAACGACCAGTTGCCGAGCATCTCGAAAAACGTGTGGTGATAAGTGTCGAGGCCGACATCTTCAAGGTCGTTGTGTTTGCCGCCGGCGCGAATACACTTCTGTGTGTCGGCGGCGCGACCTGGTTTGTATGGGCAATTCATCTGGCCGAGGAAGATCGGCACGAATTGATTCATCCCGGCGTTGGCGAACAACAGGTTCGGCGCGTCTGGCAGCAGTGACGACGACGGCACAATAGCGTGCTGCTTCGACTTGAAGAAATCGAGAAAGCTCTGGCGGATTTCGGACGAAGTCATCACGGGGGTCAATGTAGCAACTTTGCCATTCTGAGCGAAGCGAAATTCGGAGAAGCTGCCTGCCGTGCGGCGGCAAATCTCAGTCGACGGGCTCAGGGTGACAGGTTTAGAAGGCCGTCTACTCTGACGTGCCGCCGATCCGCTTGCCCACTAACCCTCCTGCCGCGACCTTCACCCTGATCGCCGCGATGACCTGATCTAGCATTTTCGGGTTCTCGCGCAGAAAATCTTTTGTCGACTCGCGGCCCTGACCGAGCTGTTGACCTTCGAATCCAAGCCACGACCCTTTCCGCTCCAGTACGCCGAGGTCCGTCGCCACATCTATGACCGAGCCTTCCTGCGAAATGCCGCGGTCGTACATGATATCGAACTCCGCCTCGGCGAACGGTGGCGCGACTTTGTTCTTCACAACCTTGGCGCGGACATGGCTGCCGATGACTTTGCCAGCCGAATCCTTGATAATGCTGACGCGGCGCAGGTCCAATCGGACACCGGCATAGAACTTCAGCGCGCGGCCGCCGGGCGTCGTTTCGGGATTGCCGAACATCACGCCGATTTTCTCGCGGATCTGGTTTGTAAAAATGCAGCGGGTCTTCGCCTTATGAATGACCGCCGTCAGTTTCCGCATTGCCTGGCTCATCAACCGCGCCTGAGCGCCGACGGTCGCATCGCCCATCTGGCCTTCCAGCTCGGCGCGCGGCACCAGCGCGGCCACCGAGTCCACCACCAGAACGTCCACGGCATTACTGCGAATCAACGTCTCCGCCACCGTCAACGCCTCCTCGCCGCTGTCGGGCTGTGAGATCAGCAAATCATCGAGGTTCACACCAATCCGTTTCGCGTACGCCGGGTCCATCGCGTGTTCGGCGTCAATCATCGCCGCCAACCCGCCTGCACGTTGCGCATTGGCGATCACCGACAACGACAACGTCGTCTTGCCGCCGCCTTCGGGGCCGAACAACTCAGTCACACGTCCGCGCGGCAAACCGCCGACGCCGAGCGCGAGGTCGAGCGACAGTGCGCCCGTCGAGATGACCGGTATATCCACGCGCGCCGTCTCATCCCCGAGCCGCATAATCGAGCCGGCACCGAATTGTTTCTCGATGGCGGCCACTGCCGCCTGGAGGTTTTTATCCTTAAGCGCGCCTTGTTTGGCGGCTTCCTTTTCTTTGGCATCAGATTTCGGCGGCATGATGACCTCCTGTGAACGTGTGCGACGACAGTTTCGTGTAAATCGACCCTTCGGGATGTAGTTGGCTTTGAAAAAGATGAATCTCGGCCACGTGCATCGTCCCGAAGTTAGTATCCTTAATGAAATCCAATGCCCTTGTCAACGCATCGTCCGTCTTCGGGATTCTGATCCGCTCTAGCGTCAGATGCGCCGAAAACTCGCGGTGCTCCGGCTCGAACCCGAACTGTTGCATCGCTTCCTGCACCGCGTGCGCCAGCGCCTTTAGTTTCCCTTCGCCATCGTCGCAGCCGACCCATAACACCCGCGGCCGGTTTTCGTCGGGAAACGCTCCAGCGCCCCGCACCGGCAGATCGAACGGCTCATGTTGCCCGGCCACGACAGCCAGCGTTTCGGAAATCTTCGGCACCACCGGTTCTTCAACGTAGCTGAGGAACTGCAACGTCAGATGCACGTTGTCGATCTTCGACCACGAAACCTTCATGCCGAGATTGGCTCGCTTCAGCCGCGCCAGCGCTTCGGTAATGGAGGCGCGAATATCTTCAGGAATGTCTATTGCGATGAAGGCGCGAATCACTGAGCCGACCCCTTGATTGAGCGCCGCACCATGTCAAGCGCGTACTGTGAGACGAAGAACTTGAATGTCTCGCGGTCGAACATCAGCGTGTGCTGCTGCACCACGGTGCGTTGCGGTGTCGCCATGCCGAT
>CAIKBP010000094.1 GCA_903825695.1 uncultured Verrucomicrobiota bacterium | reverse complement strand
TGATCGAGTAGGAGGTAGAACACAAAAACCAACTTCGTTTTTGCTCTGCCGCTAATCACCCGACCCACAGAGCACTCCGGGGTGACCTTCGGTGCCGCAACCAGCGTTCTACTAACTGCTATGGAGAATGTTTTTGCAGTGTGGCGCTACAAAAAGACCCTCACCCTCGGTCGCTCCCACAGGGAGATGGAGGATAAGGCGTTGTGGAATGTCGGGTTCGGCGCTTCGCTGGGAACGCCGACCTACTTCTGCTCCAACTGGGCGAGGAGAGCACCGGCTTCGTCGTAGGCGACCTTGTAGGTGTAATCGGGGGGGCCGTCGCAAGTGGCGAGGCGGCGGGCTTCTTTCGCGTGTTCGAGCGCGGTGGGCTTGTTGTCGCGGGCGAGGGCGAGTTTGGCGAGTTCAAGGTGGGCGTCCGCGCCTTGCAGAACGTAGCCGCTGCGTTCGGCAATGTTTCGTGCTTCCTCGGCGAATCGTTGAGCCTCGTTCGGCGCGCCAGTAACGGCGCGCAACCGCGCCAAGTCAATGAGGATATAGTCCTCGTGGTCCACGTTGTTGATGCGGCGGCAGCGTTCCAGTCCCTCGTGAAGATGGCGTTCAGCATCGTCAGTCTGACCAAAGGCGCGGTGCGCTGCACCCAGCAACCAGTGAGTGCGAACGTAGTCGCGCTCGACGGGGTAGGTGGTACTGGCATCCTGATTTGCCAGTTCAAGCGCGCGGCGAGCCGACTCAATCGCGGAACGCGGTAGGGCGAATGCGGAATCAGAAATGGAGCGCAGCCGGAGTATTTCTCGTAGGGCGCGGTAAGCCCAAGTTACTCCGTGGTACTGCAATTCCTTTTGCATGTCGAACATCTTCGATGCAACTGCCAATTCTGTGTCCGACTCGACCCATGCTCCGCGATGGGCCAGCAGTCGTCCCAATTCCGCGTGCCCCGCAGCCTCACCAAACTCATGCTTAGTCTTGCGGCACAGCGTGATGCTGCGGCGCAGATTGGCCTCTGCGGTCCTCAACACGCCCATGACTAGTTGCTGAACGGCCACGTTAATCAAACCGATCGCGAGGTTGTTCTCCTCCCCCAATTTCTCAGCAACCGGAACGATAAGTTGCCAAATGTGCGCGGCTTGGCCTGGCTGGCCGCTAACGCTGTAGGAATTCGCTAGCGAGTTCAGCGTCGAGGCTTGGGCGCTCTCGTCCTTCAAGCGCGGCGGTCGATCTTCGCCGTCGGGAAAGAGCGCGCGTAGCAGGTCAATCTGCAAATGGTATGCTCCGAACTGGTAGAATGTGAGTGCGTCGAGACGGTCACGAAAAAGTCTCTGCGCCTCGTCGTACTGCCCGGCGCGGACGGTGTGGTGATAGCGTTCGATCACCGGTGCGAGGTCTGCCAGACTCGTCACTTTATCCGGCGTTGGCACGGCTGCGAAATAATCACGCAAGCGTGCGTGGGTGGTGATGCGGTCGGACTCGTCCAGCCGGCGATAGGCACAGCGTCGCACGATGGGGTGCAGGTCGAACCGGCCCTCCTTTGTGTCGTGATGCAATAGGCCGCGCGCGACCAGATCCCGCAGGTCGGCATCGAGTTCCTTGGTAACTATAGCCAGAATTGCCAACCTCTCACTCTTCTTGTGGCCTTTACTGCCTTTCTTAGAATGAGTCTTGGCACGTCGACGGACACCTGTTGCCGCAAGCGCCTGGAGTGCCTCGTATTTCACGGAGCTTCGGAAGCAGGCGATACGGCCAAGCAATGCTTGGCGGGTCAGTGTGAGACTCTCGTAGGCAACCTTCAACACATGTTTCTGTCGCTGGATTAGATTGCCATTCACGTCCAGACGCTGCGCGGCGGCGATATCGCCGGGTTGCTGGAAATCTTTCGCGATCCAGCCGGCCAAAATGCCCAAGCTGAGCGGATGATAACCATAGAACTTGCACGCGGTTTCGATCTCGGTGTGAGTGCCTCGGATGCCCTGAGCGCGGAAGAACTCCACGGCGTCGGCGGGTTGCATTTGTTTGAGTTCCTCCTCGCGGCAACCTTGAAGAAGTCCGCCGCCCTTGGCCTCCAGCACAAAGGGACAAAGTCGGGTGGTGAGCAAAACCTTACCCCGGATATCCGGCGACGCGACCACGTTACGAAGGAAAATCTCGGTAATTGGAGAGATGCAGCCACGGTCGTTTGCTTCAGATTCTGATGCGCTGTCGTCTTGATATGCGGCGTTGAGACCGCCATAGGTGCGGAGCAGGCGCTCGAAGCCATCGAGAACCAACAGCGTGCCGGATGCATGAAGCAATTTGAGAAGTTCCTCAACACGCTTGTGTGGCGACAGTTCTTGCCAAACGGCCTTCTGGACGCCTAGGTAATCCAGCGTCTCAGTTAGGAAATGATCGAAGCTGGCGTCGCCTTCGTAGAAGCTCCACCAAACGACATGCGGCCAGGCAGCGCGTTTTACGTCGTGCAAAAGCCAGTGCCAGGCGAGGGCGCTTTTGCCGAAACCACCTAGCGCACGCAGGACGAGCAACGGATGCGCGGCGTCCGCGTCCAGCCAGCGGTTGAGCATGTCGCGCTCGGGGAGACGCCCGGTGAAGTTTGGGGGCATAGGATAGGGATGGGCGAGGAGCCAGTCGTCACGCTGTGGCTGCTTCGGCAATTCGGGTTCCGGTGCTTTACCCAGCGCGGTAAACAGTTGGCGCCAAGCGAGGTCATGATCAGCGCCGTCAGTGAAGTCAATGTGGGTGAGCGCGCCAATGCGGAGCGGCTTCTCGCATTTAGTTTTGAGAAGCGGAATCAGACGGAGTTCACGATTAGCGGGATCGAGGGTCTGTGCCATGATGTTCTCGATTTCGCCCCATCCGCTCGCAATGTAGTTTGGCGTAAGTATCACGAGCGTTTTACGGCACTTCACCACGCCGCGTTCACACTCCTTGATACTCGGTGCGCCGGGCGTAAAGTTGCGGAAATCAATGAAAGCTCTCAGTCCGGTCTGTTCGATACGATTGAGCAATTCACCGCGCACCCACGCCTTGTCCTGGCTGCTGTAAGAAATGAAGACATCGAATTCGTATTCGGTTGGCATAACCGTCATCGTCCCCTTGCGTCTAAGCGGATCATTCTTAAAGTCCTCCCATGGATTGTCAACGACAATATCCTCTAGAATGTTGCTTTTATAGTGGAGTGTGTCAAGGGGATTTTATCGGTGGAAACGAACCTGGATTCCCGCCTGCGCGGGAATGACGGGACCGCGGGGCATCCTACGATAGAGTTCCCTTCGATCCCTTGAACTCAGGGGCGAATGGCAGGCTCCCTTCGACAAGCTCAGGGCGAACGGGGCGCGGGTACGTGGCAACGTTCCCCTACGGAGAGGAAACCCACACGACGCTCCGCTTTAGATGGGTACAAAGTGCCGGAACGGGAAAGAAAAGAAGGTCAGGAGTAGAGGGTTCCTGACCTACGAAACTACAAAATGAGCAGAAATGTCGAAACCCATATAGAGTGGTGTCGGTAAGTCAGGCACCATCCCATTGGGGGTTTCGACATACTTGACTACGAAACTACCGATTATTCCGCGAACTCCTCCGAATCGAGATAGGGGACAGTCCGTCGCCCCAGTATTGAGATGAGCTTCCCTACCGTATACCCGGCTACCAGAGCAATCACGACCGAGATCACGATGCCTTTCAACTGTTCGCTACCAACAAGCCCTTTAACCACGAAGATAGCGATGAGACCCCCCATGATACCGGGGAGTCCGTGAAGGTACATCACGCCACAGGTATCAACCTTCCTGATCGTTTTCTGTAGCCAGGGCAATATCACGGCGAAACCAAATGTCGAGAGCGCACCCGCCAGCACGCCGATTATGATGGATTGAGTCGGTGTGGCATGGTCACAAGTGGAACCGATTGCCACGCCACCGGCAAGCGACGCATTGGCAATATCGGCCACCGAAATTTTTCGTCTCAGTGCGACCGTGGAAAAGTAGGTCGCCACGGTGGCCCCACTAAGCGCCAGAATCACATTGACAACCGTTGCCGGTACCTGTTCCGGCGGAACCAGCGCCGAGCAGAAACTGGGCCAGAACAGCCACAAAACCATGCTTCCGAGCATCGAGAACCGGTCACTGGCGTCATCGGTCTCGACTGCCGCAATGAGTTCCTTCGGCGTGGTCATCGTCAGTGCCACTCCCAATCCAAACAGG
>CAIKBP010000093.1 GCA_903825695.1 uncultured Verrucomicrobiota bacterium | reverse complement strand
GGAGCCGGGGTTGACCTTGTTCTGATTGGCATACTTGGGCGCGGTACCATGCGTGGCTTCGAAGATGGCGTGGCCGGTGATGTAGTTGATATTGCCGCCGGGCGCTATGCCGATGCCGCCTACTTGCGCGGCGAGCGCGTCGCTTAGATAGTCGCCATCGAGATTGAGCGTGGCGATGACGTCGAATTCCTCGGGTCGAGTTAGCACCTGTTGGAACGTGATATCGGCAATGGCGTCCTTGATGACGATTCCCTGCAGATTTCCCGCCGTGGCGGGCAATTTGCACCATGGGCCGCCATCAATCTCAACGGCACCGAACTCGCGTTTGGCGAGGGCGTAGCCCCAGTCGCGGAACGCGCCTTCGGTGAACTTCATGATGTTGCCTTTGTGGACAAGCGTGATGGATTCGCGCTTTTCCTTGATGGCGTACTCGATGGCGGCGCGGATAAGCCGCTCGCTGCCTTCACGGGAAACGGGTTTAATCCCGATGCCGCTGGTGGCTGGGAACCGGATTTTCTTCACATCCAGTTCTTTCTGCAGAAATTCGATGAGTTTCTTCGCTTCGGGCGATTCGGCAGGCCACTCGATGCCGGCATAAATGTCTTCGGTGTTTTCCCTGAAGATCACCATGTCAACCTTTTCAGGTTGCTTGACGGGGGAGGAGACGCCCTTGAACCAGCGCACGGGGCGCAGACAGACAAAAAGATCGAGCGTCTGACGCAGTGCAACATTGAGTGAGCTTATGCCTTTGCCGACGGGCGTGGTCAACGGCCCTTTGATGCCGACCAGATAATCTTGAAACGCTTTGACCGTCTCATCGGGGAGCCAGTTATTGAATTTCTTGAACGCGGTCTCCCCAGCAAAAACTTCCAGCCACTCGATCTTGCGTTTGCCGCTGTAGGCCTTCTGGATTGCGGCATCGAACACGCGCACCGATGCAGCCCAAATGTCCGGCCCGGTCCCATCGCCACGGATGAAGGGCAACGTGGGATTATCAGGGACGAGTAGCTTGCCATCTCGAATTTGTATTTTGGCCATGATCAGTGCCTCTTAATTCAGTGTATACCCGACCGATTTGCCGGGTCAAACGCGGCGTGACGATGCCGATCGTCTTGCGGGTGCGACCCCCGGCTCGGTGGCCACACGGAAATCAACCTGACGTTTGAATACGTCAACACGCTCGACCTGCACGCGGAGCCGGTCGCCAATCTTGATGATGCGGTGTGTGCGTTTCCCAACCAGCCGCTCATGTTGCTCGTCGTACTGGTAGAAATCGTCGTCAATGGTCGAGACGTGGACGAGTCCCTGTATCAAGGTCTCCGGCAATTCGACAAAAATGCCGAAGTTGCGAACGGTACAGACCACGGCGTCCAACACATCGAGTTTGCCGGTCATGAGTTGGTGATGGAAATACTCGATCTTCTTCAATTCCACGGCTTCCGATTCCGCTTCGTCGGCGACGCGTTCCGTGTGCGACGTGTGTTCGGCGATGCGGGCCAGTTCCTGAAGCGGGTATCGGTGCGGATTGTCCTGTGTCCGCCCGTGATGGC
>CAIKBP010000092.1 GCA_903825695.1 uncultured Verrucomicrobiota bacterium | reverse complement strand
ATGTCGCTGATGATCATCACCGGTTGCGGATGCCACGAGTGGCCTTTAACCGGCACGGGCGTTGAGTGGTCGCCAGTCACGACGAGTACGTCGGGTTTCGCGGCAATGATCGGCGCTAGCGCGGCGTCGGCCTCCTCGATGGCAGCAACTTTCGCGTCAAACTTGCCGTCCTCGCCAGCGGCATCGGTCGGCTTGATGTGGACAAATACAAAGTCGTAAGTCTTCATCGCCTTGACGGCCTGTTCGCATTCCTCGGCGAGCGTGTGCGCGCCTTCGATCTTGGTCATGCCGACGAGTTGGGCCAGACCCTTGTACATCGGATAGATGGCGATGGCCGCGGCTTTCAAGCCGTAGCGTTCCTCGAACGTTGGGATTGCCGGTTGATGAGCGATACCGCGCAGCAGGAAACCGTTGGCTGGCCTGCAATTCTTCAATAGCGGTAGTGCTTGCTTATAGAATTCGGACACGAGCTTTGCAGTCTTCGCAGTCGTCGCCGACTTCTTCAGCGGTTTTGCAGTGGCAACCGGCAAGCCTTCGCGGCCGGGATCGGAGTTGGTCAATGGACCTCCGAGCCCTTTTCCGCGGAACACGACGACAAAACGGTGACTTTTGCCCGGTTTGATAATTACTTCAATGTCGCCGAGTTTCTTGATCTTGCTGGCCAGCATCGCACATTGCGCTTCGCAGACGCTGGTGTCGATGCGGCCTGCGCGGCGATCCACGACGATGCCTTTAGCGTCTAACGTGCAGAAATTGGCGCGGGCAGCGACATCGCCATGCTTCAAATCGATGCCGAGGCCAAGCGCCTCAATGACGCCACGGCCGACCTCGTATTCGATCGGGTCATAGCCGAAAAGCCCCAGATGCCCCGGACCGCTGCCGGGCGTGATTGCGGGCGCGACGGAAATAAGGCGCCCCATGGCAGCTCGTTTTGCGAGTTTGTCGAGATTCGGCGTGCGAGCAGCCTCAAGTGGCGTGCGGAAGCCGGTGCTCTCCGTGGCGATGTCGCCCACACCATCGAACACGACCAACACAAGCTTGGAATCGTTGGCAATGGTCAAACTCCGGTAAACAGCATCAAGATTCATGGCAGCCCTTTGTTCCTTAGAGTTTAGTCTTGAAAACCCGTTACTTCCGTGCCATGTTGGCACACAAAGGGCGGAGTTGTCAAAGCAGAAAACGCTTTAACGGCGTGACAGAGTTTCCCAGTGAAGACTTCTTTTCTAGACAAATTAATCGGGCGAATGGAGCGGGTGGACCCCCAAAGTCTGCAAGGCGTTGTGGTCAAACTCGCCCGTGAAAAGGGCTTTCTCGAAACATTGTTCAACACCATCCAAGAAGGCGTGATTGTCACCGATGCCGAAGGACGGATCAGTTATCTGAACACCGCAGCCAGTCAATTACTCGGTTTGGACATCGAGCGCAGCATCGGCGAACCTGTCACGCGGTTCCTGGGTGAGCTGGACTGGCAGAAGATCGGCGCTGCGGATGGCGACGAGCGGCACAAAGTGTTGAGCCATGAATTGGAGGTGTTCTATCCGCGGCACGCATTGCTTGGTTTCTACATCGTACCGCTGGCGGAGGAAGAAACAGCGGTCGTGACTGGCGTAGCGATCATCCTGCGCGACATCACTGAGTCACGACGCCAGACGGAGAACACAATTGAATCAGAGAAACTCTCTGCGTTGACGTTGCTGGCGGCAGGTGTGGCGCACGAAATCGGCAATCCGTTGAACTCGCTGAACATCCATTTCCAATTGATGGAGCGTGAATTGAAATCGTTGCCGCCGGAGAAAGCGCAGCGCTTGCGCGACGACCTGCGCGTGGCGCGGGACGAAATTGCGCGGCTGGATCGGATCACCAACCAGTTTCTGAGGGCGGTCCGGCCCACAAAACCGGACTTGCAGCGTGCATCGGTCAACGTGGTCGTGAAGGAGACGCTGGCGCTACTGGAACACGAGATTGCCGACCGAGACATTTTAGTGGAACAGGAACTCAGTGACGATCTGCCCAAGATTTTGCTGGATCGGACACAACTTCAACAGGCGTTCTACAACGTCATCAGGAATTCCATCCAGGCGATGCGCGCCGGCGGCATTCTGCGGGTGCGAACTGAGACGACCGACACGCACGTCATCGTATCGTTTGTCGATACGGGCCACGGGATAGCGCCGGAACAGATCGGACGAATTTTCGAGCCATACTACACTTCGAAGGAAACGGGCAGCGGTCTTGGATTGATGATCGTGCAGCGGATTGTACGTGAGCACGGCGGAACCATCGAGGTAGAGAGCGGTGTGGGACGCGGCACGATATTCCGCATCAAGTTGCCGATTCACGAAAAGCGGATGCGGCTGCTGGAGGCTGGCGCGTCGGAGAAAAAATCGTAGCCGCTGAAATGGGTTTGCGGCGCATAATTATTAAGCAATGACAACCAAACAACCAACGGTTTTGATTGTGGAAGACGAACGCAACACGCGCGAAGGATTGCAGCGCGCGTTACAGGAACGGTACAACGTCATACTCGCTGAGGACGGGCAGGCGGCATTGCAGACGCTGGAATCAGCGGATGTGGACGTGCTTTTAACGGACTTGCGGATGCCAAGTGTGGACGGCATGGCATTGTTGCGACGGGCGCGGGCACTGGAGAATCCGCCCGTATGCATCATGATGACAGCCTACGGCTCTATCGAGGGCGCGGTCGAGGCGATGCGAGCCGGTGCGTACCATTACATCACCAAGCCGGTGAACCTGGACGAGGTCGAACTGGTCGTCCAGCGCGCACTCAACAGTCGCCGCATTGAGGCGGAGAACGTAAATCTTCACGCGCAGCTCGACAGTAAATTCGGGCTGGAGGGTCTTGTTGGCGAGTCACCTGCAATGTTGCAGGTTCTTGAGACTGTGCAACAGGTCGCGCCATCGCGGGCGACGGTGTTGATCACAGGCGAGACCGGAACGGGGAAGGAATTAATCGCGCATGCGATTCACAATCTATCGCCGCGAAAGAACGGGCCGTTTGTGGCCGTGCATGCGGCGGCGCTGCCGAGCACGTTGCTGGAAAGCGAGCTTTTCGGACATGAGAAGGGCGCATTTACGGGCGCGGTCGAGCGGCGAACCGGGCGATTTGAACTGGCGGACGGCGGAACCTTGTTCCTCGATGAGGTTGGCGAGTTGGAACCGTCTTTGCAGGTGAAACTGCTTCGCGCGCTGGAGGAACGGGCATTCGAGCGCGTCGGCGCTTCTAAAACCATCGAAGTGGATGTGCGCCTGATCGCCGCGACAAACCGCGACCTGAAAAAGCTGATTGACGAGGCGAAATTTCGCGATGACTTGTTTTATCGCCTCAGCGTAGTGACAGTCCATATGCCGCCGCTGCGCGAGCATCGAGAAGACATCGCGTTACTGGTGAAAGCGTTCCTCGACGAGTTCAACCGCGAGAACGGCAAGTCGGTAAAGGAGATTTCGCCAGAGGCGATGAACGTGTTGCTCGCGTACGACTGGCCCGGTAACGTCCGCGAATTGCGTAATGCGGTCGAACAGATGGTGGTGCTGGCGCGGTCGGAACGGCTGACTTTGCGCGATGTGCCCACGGCGGTGCGCGGCGCGGCAGACCTTACGAAGATTTCCGTGATGCGACCCGGCGTGACGATGACAGTCGAGGAAGCAGAGAAACAGTTGATCATCCAGGCGTT
>CAIKBP010000091.1 GCA_903825695.1 uncultured Verrucomicrobiota bacterium | reverse complement strand
TAACTGACGATTATCAATGCGAATGCGGCCGGCATTGACATTGGTCTGGCGGAAAGCTGGGTCTCGGGGCCCGCCAACCGCGATCCGCAACCGCTGCGCCCGTTTGACATGAACACGCCCGACTTGATCGCCCTCGCAGATTGGCTGAAGGCGTGTGGCGTGACGACCGTGGCGATGGAATCGACCGGCGTGTATGGGATTCCGCTGTATGAGATTCTGGAGCAACGCGGGTTCAACGTGTATCTGGTGAATGCGCGCCATGCCAAGAACCTGCCCGGACGCAAGAAGGACGAGGCGGATGCCCAATGGCTGCGCCGCCTGCATACCTTTGGTCTGTTGAACAACTCCTTCCGTCCCGAAGGCGAGATGTGTGCGGTGCGCGCCTATTTGCGCCATCGGGCGGAGTTGATTGAGCATCGCGCGGCGCACATTCAACACATGCAAAAGGCGATGCAGCAGATGAATGTGCGGTTGTCGCCGACGGTCACGGACATCACCGGCGTCACGGGCATGGCGATTATCCGCGCCATTCTGGCAGGCGAACGCGACCCGGTGAAGTTGGCGGAATTGCGGAATCCCTGCTGCGCTCGACCGGAGTCCGAGTTCATCAAGGCGTTGACGGGCCATTATCGCGACGAGCAGGTCTTGGCCCTCAAGCAAGCGGTGGCCTTGTTCGATTGCTATACCGAACAGATTCGCGAGTGTGATCAGGAATTGGAGCGCAAGTTCAGTGCCCTCAAACCCATCCATGCGGACGATGACCTGCCGCCGTTGGACACGACGGACAAGCGCAACACCCATAGCAAGAATGCGCCCGCGTATGATGGACGGCACTTGCTGTATCAACTGCTGGGGATCGACTTGGTCGCCGTCCATGGGCTGAACGAAGGGACTGCCCAAATCATCATTTCTGAAATCGGGACCGACATGAGTCGCTGGTCAGATGACAAGCATTTCTGTTCCTGGCTAGGGCTCGCGCCGCACACGGACATCTCGGGGGGCAAGGTCTTGCGGAGCCGCACCCTCAAGACCCCCAACCGCGCCGGGCAAGCCTTTCGCATGGCGGCCCAAGCGGTGGCCAAAACCGAGACGGCGTATGGCGCGTTCTTTCGCCGGATGCGTGCGATGCATGGGCCCAAGAAAGCGATTGTGGCCACTGCACACAAAATCGCGCGGGCGGTGTATCCTATGCTCCGAGATCACAAGCCGTTTGATGTTGTTAACGCCGACACCTATCTCAAACGGGATCGAGAACGCGAGATCGCTCGGTTGGAGAAAAAGGCGACGAAGCTTGGCTATACACTCGCTCAAGTTTCTGGGTAGCGGTTTGGGCGAGAAATCTCGTCTGCAGTGCTAGAGATTTCTGGTAGCACCACATTAAATCGTGGTGACATAAAATCAAGCATGTCAATGCCCGATTCCTGCTGGAATTTGGCTCAGATTCAGACGGAATACGCTCGCAATCGTGAATGCGGCGGGGCGAGTAACTCCCGCCGCTGTCACTTGGCCGTCGTCGACCTGCTCCAACGCGCGCAGTCGCTGGGCATCGTGCACGAGGTCCGGGACGAA
Organism: uncultured Verrucomicrobiota bacterium; assembly: GCA_903825695.1. Taxonomy (GTDB): domain Bacteria; phylum Verrucomicrobiota; class Verrucomicrobiia; order Palsa-1439; family Palsa-1439; genus CAIKBP01. The sequence continues at coordinate 5 of CAIKBP010000091.1, read as the reverse complement.
GCGGG
>CAIKBP010000090.1 GCA_903825695.1 uncultured Verrucomicrobiota bacterium | reverse complement strand
GGCAACATGACGCCCGAAGCGCTGATGACTGAGATCGGTCTCATCGTGACAGGCATCGGATTCCTGTGCGCGAAAGACAGCGACGTAACGGGCGGCACGGTTCAGCAATAACATGAAGCCGACTCCGCAGGACATAGTAATCCAAACCACGCTGGACCTTATTCGCGATCGCTTCGCGAAGATGCCGGCGACGATCGAAAACGTCCGGGCTGCAATCGTAGCTGTTGAATACGCCCTGATTGGTGTGGCTGAGATAGGCAAATCCAACTGCGGCTACTGGGTGGATATCTTCCAGAAAAGCATCGGCATGCACGGCGCGCCCTGGTGCCTGGCCATGCAGCAATACGTCTTCAAGTATGTTGCTTCGTTCTGGCTTTTCCCCGATCTGCTCCCCTTCGACACAGCCTCCACGCAGGCGCTTTGGCGCTGGGCCGATCAGCAGGATTTGACGGTATCGACATTTGATGCGCTGTACTCCTGCGATCTGGTTATCTGGCGCGATGGAAGCAGAGACCTGGGACACGTGGGATGCGCAGTGACCGATCCGAACTATGCGGAGCGGAACACGATAACCCTGATCGAGGGGAACACGAGCACGGCGGACTGGCGCGACGGCGGACACGTAGCCGAAAAGGTGTACACTGAAGGTGAGCTGAACATGGGTATCTCACGGCCGGATAAACGCTGGTGTCGCGGCGCAATCAGATTTGACAAGCTCTACGACATGGCATTGCACGGAGCGACGCCGACGGCATGATCACGCCTGCTCAATATGAAGAACAGAAATTGCGGGGTTCAGGAGTGGTACCTGGCGAGGCTCATAACCTCGACTTCGCGGGTTCGAATCCCGCTCCCGCTACCACACAAACGGAGGAAGCAATGACAGGAAAAAGCCGGTCAATCAACGAACATATTCTGGCGCTTGCGCGCGCCGAGCTGGGCAAGAAAACAACGGGCGATCCGGTCCCCGGCTGGCTGTACGAAGCCATGCAAAACGCCGGCGTCAACATGCGCACACTGCCGGTGGATACGCGCGCCTTCATCGATGAGTGCGCCGAACTCGGGATACGTGCCGACTACTTCACGATGCAGCCCGGCGACGTCGGCGTGCTGCAATACCAGTGGGATGATCAATACTGGATGTACGTCGTGACAGACGTAAGTGAACGCACATACAAGGTGATCCTGGGTCGCGGCTACAATCCGTACAGCGAAACCGAGATCATTGAGCAGGAATTCAGTAAACCGGACTTCGAACACCTCTGGCACACAAACGCACTTTTACATTTCAACATCAAAGATCAGGAGTAAACGACAGTGGCAACTCTCAATACATCAATCTGGGTACCGGCATATTCGACGGACATTCAACGCGGCGGCGGTTGCTCTGCGCTGATGATCCAAACCCTCGCAGATTACAGCGCGGTCTACACAGCGGCCATGTGGGATCTGCTTGCGCTCTTCAGTCAAAAAAAGTACGACATCGGCAGCCAGGGCGGAGGCACAAAACCGCTGGACGTGGAGCTGTGCGACGGCGCGAAGATTACGCTGGATGACAACAGCGACGCGACGGCGCTCCTGACGAAGTCCATCGTATTTACGACGCTCCGCGAGAACATGATGCAGTTCATCGATACGGTGAAAGGCAAGAAGTATTTCATCATGGATCTCGTTTCCCGCGTCGGCACGTCGAAG
>CAIKBP010000089.1 GCA_903825695.1 uncultured Verrucomicrobiota bacterium | reverse complement strand
GTGGCCAGCCCGCTCGTTCGCACTTCGTAATAGGTTCCGTTGGTGCCGGCCTTGTTGATCGTGACCACCCGCGTGCCGAACGACGAGCCGACCAGCACCCCCCCCAGGTCGGCCGCGTTCGTGCTCGCCGTGATCGACGTGTCGTTGGCCTGGTTGACGAAGACCGACCAGACGTACTCCGGATGATCGACGAAGGCATTGCGATTGCCCTGGTAATAGGTCGGATTCAGCGTGGAAGAATAGACCGCCTGGTTGCGGCGCAATTCGAACACGTCGGGCACATCGGTGTAGTTCCAGTGCAGCAGCGAATTCGAATCCCCCATTTGATATGTGGCCGGGGTGCCGTTGACCAGCGCCAGCGCGTGGCCGTTAAAGCTGGTATATCGCGTCACGAGGTAGAACATGGCCCGCGCCACGTCGCCGCGGTCGGCGTCCCCTACGTAGTAATAGCCCGGCGTCTGAAACCCGCAAGTCCCCGAGCTGGTCACCGTCCCGTAGGGAGAGTTGCCGCGGGACGAATTCAACGACGGATTGCACGGGCGCAAGAAAAACTCGTCGGTTTCCATGTTGATGTCGCTGTTATTCGGATCGCGCGTGCCCAGCAGGGACACCGGCCATTGATGTTCGCGGTTCCAGGTTATTCCCCCGTCCCACGCCGAGCTGACCGAGGCACGATTGTAAATCAGCAGGATATTGCCCGCGTGGTTCGGGTCCGCATCGATGACCACGGATAAGTAACGGAAATCCCCGTAAGTGCGGCCGACGAACCCGCTGGACATGATGGTTGCCAGTTGCGTTTGCAGAGCCGAGCCGGTGAGGCCCGCGGCCGAGTCATAATAACCGGCCGGGGGGGCATAGTCCGTATCGGTCGCCCACACATTGCGCGGCGCGACGCCGCCTAAAACAACGAGGCACACCAGAACAAACGACGAATTCACATTACGCATTATTTTCATTTGGATTTTCCTTGTTTACGCACGTTGCAAAAACTGAATTGAAATCGTTTTGTTCGCTTTGCCAGACATCAAACACTTTAATTGAACATATTACCATAGCACGGAGTCGAGGTCGAGCCAAAAGTTTAGAAAAATGGCGACAACGGAGAACAGGCAGGAAAGCCACAGATGAATGGCGCGGAGTTCTCTGACTTGTTTCGTGGCTGGCGGTCGGGTCTGCTGGCAGAATCGCAAAACGTCTGCCGCGACTTGGCCGGGGACTTGGCCGTCTTCGACAAACCGGAGTTTAAGCAGCGCTGACTCTCTAAACAATATGCGCAAAAATGCAAATGCTGTTGGACAAAACGTGGTCAAGTTCCGGCATCAAGCAGATTGGACACAGGAAGGGCTTGCCGCCCGAATGCCATTGCCTGGGTGTTACATGACTCACGATATCATTGCCCAAATTGAAACCCGTCGTTGTGCTGTAAACGATGAGCGGATCATGTTTTTCGCCAGGGTTTTCGGCGTGGAGATTGGGCGTCTCTTTCCGCAAAACTTTGGAAACAAATCACCCTGCGATGGTCGTAAACAGATTAGCGTCATGTAAAAAAGACGCTACTTGACTTAGCGTCATCAATACGGGACACTAAAGCCATGTCGAAAAGTGGCTCCATCCCGTTGCCGGCCGCCCACGCGCTCCGCAAGCTGGGCCGCGACCTTGCGCTCGCCCGGCGCAAGCGCGGCATCGCCACGAGTGATATGGCGGCTCGTCTTTTTGTCAGCCGCAATACGCTCTGGCGGCTTGAGCGCGGCGACCCGACCGTTGCGCTCGGCACTTTGGCAACGGCTGCATTCATCCTCAAGTTGCATGACCGTCTGGCAAATCTGGCTG
>CAIKBP010000088.1 GCA_903825695.1 uncultured Verrucomicrobiota bacterium | reverse complement strand
ATCTGGCCTTTCAATGGTTTCACCGTCACCGGCGGATCGACCAGTCCCGTCGGCCGGATGATCTGCTCGGCCACCACGGCGCTACGTTGAAGTTCGGATAGTCCGGGAGTCGCAGAAACGAAGATGCACTGTTGGAACAAACTCTCAAACTCGGCAAAGTTCAGAGGTCGATTGTCCAGCGCCGAGGGCAGACGGAACCCGTGTTCGACAAGCGTCGTTTTGCGCGAATGATCACCTGCGTACATGCCGCCGATCTGCGGCACCGTGACGTGCGATTCATCGATGACCAGCAGATAATCTTTGGGGAAGAAATCCATCAGCGTGCCGGGCCGCTCGCCCGGTGCGCGCTTGCTGATGTGCCGCGAGTAGTTCTCAATACCCGAACAAAACCCCATTTCTGTGAGCATCTCCAGGTCGTACATCGTCCGCGAGTGCAACCGCTGGGCCTCGACAAGCTTGTTTTGCGATTCGAACCAGGCGACCCGCTCTTTGAGTTCCTCCTTGATGGAGTCGATGGCGCCTACAATTTTAGGATACGGTGTGACCCAGTGTTTGGCGGGATAAATCGAGACGGCACCCGTATCTTCGCGCTTGTGGCCCGTGAGCGGGTCGAACCGCGTGATTCTCTCGACTCGATCACCAAGAAACTCGATCCGCACGGCGTCTTCGCTGTAGCTGAGGCAGACTTCGACAGTATCGCCACGAACGCGAAACGCTCCTCGTGTGAATTCGATATCGTTTCGGTTGTACTGCATGTCCACCAGCTTCCGCAAAAGATCATCCCGCGAGATCTGGCTGCCGACGTTGACCAGCACCATCATCTCCAAATAATCTTCAGGCGAACCTAATCCGTAAATGCACGACACGCTGGCGACCACGATCACGTCGCGGCGTGAGAGCAGCGAACTGGTCGTCGAAAGCCTCAACTTTTCGAGTTGCTCGTTGATGCTGGCATCCTTCTCGATGTAGGTGTCGGTCTGCGGGATGTAAGCTTCGGGCTGGTAGTAATCGTAGTAGCTGACGAAGTACTCGACCGCATTGCGCGGAAAGAACTGTTTTAACTCGCTGAAGAGTTGCGCTGCCAACGTTTTGTTGTGTGAGATCACCAGCGTTGGCCGATCCAACTGCTGTATGACGTTGGCCATCGTGAACGTCTTGCCGCTGCCGGTCACGCCGAGCAACGTCTGGTGGCGGTGGCCGGCACGCAACGAGTCCACCAGTACTCGAATGGCCTCCGGCTGGTCGCCGCGCGGCTTGAACTTGCTGACGAGTTGAAACGGCATGTAGAACATTGTAACCTCGACTTCCGATCGGGGCAATTCGCAAGCTAGTGGTGATGACACGAGCCGCGAGCTCGCTCGTGGCTACAATTCCGAATCCGCGCCGTACTGCGCACCGCCCCGGGACTCGAGTACCCACTGGCGTATCTCGGCGCTGCCGCCGCATCCAGATATCCGACGCTGGGGCTGTAACCGTCCCGCTCCGTCGGGGCGAAACGGTGCGCGGCGACCCTCAACGCTCACGCAGCGTTCGCCAGCCTAACCCCTTGCTAATCAGCTTGACACGCACGCAACACATGTCTAGCCTCAGCCACAAATAGGAATAGTTCAGCGATTTGTCTTTCGCTAAAAACTTTGTCCCATTAATAATGTTAGGCAGCGACAACAGATGGAGACAACCGCTATGAAAAGACCAATAACTGGATTGTTGATCTGGACACCCAGGATTCTGTGTATTTTGTTTGCCGTCTTCCTGAGTAGCTTCGCCGCCGATGTCTTCGGTGAGCACTATGGATTTTGGAAGACGATTCTCGCTCTGCTGATCCATCTCATCCCAACTTGGATCGTTCTGATCGTATTAGCCATCGGCTGGCGCTGGGAATGGGTTGGAGCAATCCTGTTCCCGGTGCTTGGCGTGCTGTATCTGGTCATGTTCTGGGGGAGGTTTCCCTGGTCCGTGTATCTGGTGATCTCTGGGCCTCTGTTCTTGTTGGGCCTGCTGTTCCTGATCAATTGGCTGTGCAGGGCATCGCTTCGAGCGAGTACGTGAAGTCTTAGGATTCGATGATGAACTACTGCCTAACCATGCGCTTCAGCCAACGCCGCTGATGCGGCGTGGCTGAGCTTTTGCGTTCTACAGCGTTTCGCCCAGCCAATCCACGGTCTTAGTGATCGCGCGCCGTTCCCAGATGTAATGGTTGAACGTGTGATCTGAGTTGGGGACGACAACTTTTTTGACAACGCGCTTGGCAGCCCGCAATGCCCGCTCATACATATCGGCGTGTTCCGCGGGTACGGTCTCATCTCTCTCTCCGTGTACGATTAGAACCGGGCAATCGGCCTTGATGACCTCGCGCAAGGGCTTCATCTCCGCAAATTGCCGCACGAACGCGACACCGACCGAGTTTCCGCCGAAATCGGTGATCCCGGTCTGCGCCAGCGATGCCACTGCCTCTGGTGTGGACAACTCATCAAGGATCCCCTCGCCCTCGGCTACCGGCGCCCAGAGCACCAGCGATTTGCATTTCACTTTTTCACGCCCAATCACAAGCGCCGCGACCGCACCGCCCATGCTCAAGCCAACCAACGCCAGACGCCGCATGTCAATGCGCCGATGATGCCGCAGAAATTTGATGGCCTCCAGTGTGTCGGCGATTTCCGAGCGCACCGTCAACTCCTCGAATTCACCGGCGCTGTCGCCTGAACCGCGGAAATCGAACCGCAGACTGGCAACGCCATGCGCAGCAAGTTCACGAGATAATTTGACGAACATTCGGTGAATCTCGGATTTTGCACCGGTGAATCCGTGCAAAAGCAGCGCGACGGGAAAACGTCCGCGCCCGTCAGGCAGATGGAGCATACCGACGATTTGCTGACCGCGGCAGGTGAAGACCACGGGTGATTCCATGCGCCGCATACTAGGGGTCGTGGCGGGGATTGTCAACGAAGCCCGGTGCGAACGCAAAAACTCAGTCACGCGTTGGACTCTCGACCTGCTTCGTTTTCACTGTTTCTTTTTCTGCGCGCCACGAACCGAGGACGTACAACGCGACGCCGAGACAAATTGCCGCGTCCGCCACATTGAACGCGGGCCAATGGTGCCGCCCGACGTGGAAATCCAGAAAATCCACCACGTATCCCAACCGGATGCGATCGATCAGGTTTCCAACCACGCCGCCAGCGATCAATCCGAACGCAACGCATCCAAGTGACCGGTTGGGCTGAAATGGATGATGGAAAAGATACAACCCTAGAATGAAAATAACCGAGAACACGGCGAGGAAGATGTTATGTTCCTGCAGAATTCCCCATGCCGCGCCGGTGTTCGTCCAGTGGACAAGATTGAATAAGACT
>CAIKBP010000087.1 GCA_903825695.1 uncultured Verrucomicrobiota bacterium | reverse complement strand
GCGCGCCGCTGGTGTTTGGCAATAAGAGGTATTTCTTCGTGTCGATGAAACCGAGGATATTGGCAAACTTGTCCTGATGTCCTGAAAGATCGGCGCGGCGCAGTGCGACCGTGACAATCTCGGCTCCGCTGGCCGCAATGGCGGCTGCCATGAGTTCACCCGAGACAAACTTGCCCGTGCCCATGATCAGCCGCGAGCGGAACTCGCGCCCTGCGATACTGAACGTTGACGCTTGAGCGGTCATGGCATCCGTGGAGTCTTCTCTGTCTGGCCCGGTTTCTGTTCGGGTTCTTTAAGCCGCTCCATGGTGATCTGCAATTGTTCGTTTAGGCTCTGGTTCTCCTCGAGCAATGCGTCCGTCTTGGTCTGTTCTTGTTCCAACTCTAAAGACGTTACTCTGAGTTCATTCGTCAGATCCTGAATTTGTTCTTCAGCCTGCTGAAGCTGCTGTTCACATTCTGCTTTCTTATCCGCGCTCATCTTCGCCGCGTTGGTCGCTTGTTGTTTGGGGGGCCGCCGACTGGTGGAGGGTGGACACCCGCAACCTGTGCCCCAGAGTGCCAGCCACGCGAACCAAATGACCACCGAAAATACCTGTACCCGTTTCACGATACCTTTCCTTTCTTCTTCGTCAGGACCTCGTTGCTGCTGCCGCTGCGAAAGCCCCTTAAATCCAGCGTCACATACCTGTAACCAAGCTTCTTCAATGCTTCAACGACCGATTCGCGCAGTCCGTTCCGGAAGAACCGCGGCATTTCCTCTCTGCCGACTTCGATCCGCGCCATGTCGCCATGATGCCGCACTCTGACGTCGCGGAAATCCGCGTCGCGCAACACATTCTCCGCCGCCTCGATCTTTGCCAACGTTTCGACCGTCACCGGCTCGCCGTACGGAATCCGAGACGACAAACATGCCATCTGCGGTTTATCTGCAGTAGGCAACCCGAGTTTCTTCGATAGCGCCCGGATTTCCGCCTTCGTCAATCCAACTTCCCGCAACGGCGCACGCGCCCCGCATTCCGCGGCCGCTTGTGCGCCGGGACGAAAATCGCTCGAATCACTGGCATTCTCGCCGTACACAATCGTTTGCCAACCTTCGGCCTGCGCCAATGCGACCAGTTTGCCGAACAACTCGCTCTTGCAGAAATAACACCGCTCAGCCGGGTTGTTAGTGTACCGAGCATCGGCCATCTCGTTGGTCTTGATGATTCTCACAGGAATATGAAATTGTTCTGCCAACGCCAGCGCTTGGGTCAATTCCCGACGTGGCAGACTCGGCGTGTCGGCTATCACCGCCAACATCTGCTCACCGAGCGTATCCATCGTGACCTTCGCCAGAAACGTGCTGTCCACACCGCCGGAATACGCGACGAGCGTCCGTCCGCACCCGCGCAAAAGAGTTTTGAGTTGATCGAACTTTGCGTCCACGCACGGATAGTATCGTGGAATTACCGGGGTGTCAAAGCGATGGCCCCACAGTTCACGAACGGTAAAACTACGAATTTCTGAAGTAACTCTGGATTGGCTGGAGGATTTTCAGTTTCAGGAGGATCGCGATCAAAGCGGTATAGAGCAGTGAGATTCCCACGTCCCTCAGGAAATCGCGGCCGGAATACTTCTGGTCTCTTGTGGACAGAACCTTCTCTGCCCCTTTATGCATGAGCACGAATCCGAGCACGTTCGTCAGCCAATAGCCGACAATCACGCTGGCCTCAAACGCCGGCCTGTAAAAAAGGCTGACCAGCCATGCGAAAACCAGCGCAAGCGGAAGGTTCACAAATAGATCGTTCCACCACGACAACGGCGAGAGCACGTAGCCGATCACTGCGAGAATTCCGCCCGAGACTTTTCGTTTCCAAGCCATTGATATGCGCGAGTGTGTTCACGGCCTGAAAAGATGCAAGCGTGAAATTAACAGTCGGCAGTCTCACGCAAAGTATTCACCACGAAGCGCACGAAGAACGCGAGGTTTACCCGACTCGAGGTTGGTGAACATGAAGTTTACCCCGACTCCTAGGTCGGGGTTGGCGACGGGCATGAACCGGTATTTGCTAAACGCACCATCAAATGTGAAGGGCGCGTTGCCCCAAATTCTGATTCGGGTAACACGCCATGCAATGCACTCAACACGGCAGACTGAGTTGGTCGATGTAGCGGGATTCGAAACCGGGGTCGAGGTTCAGTTCGACAACCTCGATCTTTTTTGCGATGCGGGTGATCTCGTCGAGCGCGCCGCGATCGAGCAGGCCTAGATATGCGCCCGCCAGCGAGGTGTTGCCGACAACTTCGACCTGCTTGACATTGAAACCGGGCAGCAACCCGCAGCCGATGGCGTTCCTGACATTTAGGTGCATCCCGAACCCGCCCGCGAGATAGACTTTCTTGATTTGCTTGGGCGTGAGACCGTCCCGTTGCAGCAAGGTCAAAATGCCGGCTGCGATGGCTGCTTTTGATTGTAGAAGATGCGCGATGTCGGTTTCTGAGACGACGATGTCGCGCTTGCCTTGACCGCGCGCGACACGAAGCGCGAGACCGGAATCTTTTTTTGTCGACCAAGCGGAAGCGTCTGCTACGCGGGCACGATCAAACCGGCCCGTAGTCGTTAACAGCCCGATCTTTCGTCCTTCGGCAAGGAAATCGATATATGCAGAGCCACATAGACCGATCGGCGTCGCATCGCCAATTACATCGGCGTGCACGGCAAACGGTTTCTTCCTGAAATGCATACGTTCGATGGCGCCTTCGGTGGCACGGACGCCATCAGTCAGTCCCGCGCCTTCGAACGCTGGCCCGGCGGCGGTCGCACAGCCGAGCAGATGGTCACCCTTTTTGAGGATGATCTCACCATTCGTGCCCACGTCCACCAACAGACTTGGCCCGTCGTCATACACCAGCCCGCTGGAGAAGATGCCGGCGGTCAAATCAGCGCCGATGTAGGCCGCAGCGCCTGGGAAAAGATGAACTGTGGCGTCGCCGAACACCGGAAGTTGGATAACGCGATGATCCAGAAATCCGGGAGTAAACGGATAAACGCCCATCGGCGAGGGGTCAACGCCCGCCAGTAGATGGAGCATGATGGTATTGCCAGTCACCGCGAGACAGGTCAAATGATCGGCAGTCGCGTTCGCCTGACGCAGCATTTCCGCGAGCAACGGCGCGATGGTTTGGTTGAGCACAGCGTCCTGCAACTGTCTGAGCATCGTCGGATCGGAAGTGCACAGACTGATGCGCGTGGCAACATCGTCACCAAAATGCATCTGTTTGTTGAAATCCGAGGCGCGACCGACGATTTGTCCGTTGCGCAAGTCCACTAACAACGCGGCCACGGTGGTTGTGCCCACATCAATCGCCGCACCGAACGCCCGATCATGCGGCGGCTCACCTTTCTTGATTTTTGCAGGCGGTACGGCGGCGGCCTGCCATAGCGGGTCGTGGGCGCGCGGGATTTCCGTGCGGAATTCGGTGACGATTTGCGGTTCCTGTGCGAGCAACGAGCGGGACGGAATGCGAATCCTGACATATGCGGTGTCGCCCAACCGGAATTCGCAGCCATGGATGGAGACAGGTTTCAAGTCGGTAGACTGATCCGCCAGTTGGCGGAGATCACCCACCTGAATCATTTCACCGGTAGCGACTCGAACCAGATTACCGGCAATCAATTCCACGACGCAACCGTCACAAAGCCCGCGCTGGCCGCAGCGGGTGTTCAGCGGCAGGTGCTCACGGCGAAGAATATCGGTGAGCCGACGGTCCTTGTCCCGCGAGATGACGATGACCCGCGAGCCGAGCGAGGACTCAACCTCAAGCCGGATGGACTGCGACACAGTTATTCTCCTTTTCGATTACACGGTCGTCAGCAGTCATACGGAACGTCTCTCCCGGAGCGAGAACTAGAAATCGGCGGTCATCCCACGGTCCGGTCAGTAAATCTTTGAGCAGCGCGGGGTCACCGCATTGATGGTCGCAGTGCCAGCCGAGCCATGCGGCGCACTGCTGCGTGTACTGCCATTCCGTCTCAATGTCGCCCACGCCGAGGTGGACAAACGCCGCATTGTTGTAGGTTCTGAACCAGTTTTGTTCTGTGTCGATCAAAAATTGGGCGTTATCTTGACCGTATTCATCCGTGTACCGGCGGCGCAGTTTCTCGCGCCGTTCTTTGCCGGGCATGTCGGTATGTTTGTTCCAGCCAGGACTGTACCAGTAGGTGCCGGGACGCCCGGCGACATAGCGTGCATAACGATCTTTGTCGCCAAGCAGATGTGTGATGCAGTCATGGGCGCGGGCGATGACAAGACGGCATCGGCTGGTTCGAACGCCTTCGGTGCCGCGACTGCACAATCCATAGCCGAGCACGATGGTGTCGGCGTCGGTCTCCATTTCGACCTGGTCGATCGCTGTCTGTAATTTTGTTCGAAGCTTGTCGGGTTGATTGTGCAAGCCTTGTTCGAGGACTTCAACGCGTGCAATGTGGGATAATCCGCGCGTAAAGTGCGCTATCTCGGTTTCCAGGACCGCGCAGGTGATGACAGCGATGCGCGGTCGGGCATTGTGTGTTCCAGAGGTCATGAGTCTTCGACTGGTATCCCAGATGCGAAAGCACCGCAAGCCGAAAACCTCTACCCGATCAGGGCTGATAGGCAGATTATGATCCACCCTGCCAAGTGGCGGGAGCCGTTACTTAGCCGTGCCGGACCTGAACCTCTTCGCGGTGTAACCCATCGATTGTACGCCTGCGCAGGATGCAGCGTCGATTACCATGACAACCGGTACCGTAACTACTGTTGTCGGCTTCTTTGGCACGTTGTTGTTCACAAGACCATACTTTTCCCACAATCCCTGCCATGAACCCTTTGCAAGTTTGGCAGTTAACTCCCAGATTTGCTGCTTCTTCTTGTAGGTCAGTTTGCAGCTTCCAAAGGTGCCAATGCCGCGCCCTTTACCCCTCGCATCCAACGTGAACGGTAGTTGCGCTCCGCCAACGTCCAGCGTGACCAGCTTGCTAGTCAGATTGTAGCCCGAATCAAGGTCGCTAATCGTTGCGGTCAGGGTGCAACTGTCGGAGTTGGTCTTGGCAAGGGTCCATTTCATCTGCATCTTAGTGATGGTCAGCGTACTCATGGTAAATGCTTTGATGCAAACATTGAATGGATAACTCCATGCCGTTGTCCCATCCTCCCAAGCCGTGCCGTTAGGACTGATGTAGCTTTGGCCAGCCGAAACTGTAGCCCCACTGCTGTAACCCGGCTTCGCGTATTCGATGGGTATGGGCCAGTTGTAGTCGGGCGTCGTGAGCTTGATTACGACGGAGAAGGTCTGGCCGTCTGTCAACAAAACCGGCGTAGACAGCGCGACAGTGTGATAGCCGGGATAGGTAATGGTGCCGTTCGTGCTACTGACCGAGCTGCCTCCGATGGGTGTACCGGTCGGAGGATTCCGATAGACGTAAATCTCATAGGAAGAATCCGCCGAAGCAGTGTAGAAACTCACAGCACGCAGTTGCTCGGCCCCAGTTGCAGTAAAAACATTGGCTAACCAGGCGGTTGTATTACTGTATCCAATGCTGCCGACCCAACCAAGCGGGTCGTATTGGTAAACATTGCTGTAGTTTGCCGTGGATTCGGCATTTTCGAGAACCGCAAGATCAGTACTACCATTGGTATTCATTCCGACCTGCGTATCGTAGTACGACATATAAAAATAGCCCGCCTCCCCCCACCCGGTGCCCCAACTATTTTTGACGATAAAGGCTCCATTTTCCGATGGTGCAGTGGCGAAATTGATCCTATCATAATTGTCGTCCCATCCGACAATTGCCACCTCGTGGTTGGCGTCGTTTGTCCCATCGTAGTAGTAGGCGTGAGTAACACCGTTGTAGTAGGAGTCGCCATAGAAAAACGACATAGTGACCGCGCCGTACGTCATAATCGCTTGTTTGACGATGTCGTTGTCGGTGGCATCGGTGCGCATGGGAAGGAAGAGAACCTCTTGGACATGTTTGACGGGGGAATCAATCGGGTCCGGGAGGTCATCCCAATCGTGATACGGATCCGCAGCCTCAGTCGCGGGACCGCTCCATTGCGATAGGTAAGCAGTCGACATCGTAACGTTCCCACCATCACACGGGCCATAGTTGAAACCATGATTATTCTTCAGGTTGTTTTCGGAGAAATCATTGGTTTCGCCGATCAATAGATACGATTCCAGTGAGGCAAAAGTACCGAACGTCCAGCAAGACCCGCAATTACCTTGATCCTTGACCGGCGTGACTTTGCCATAGTCTCGTAAGTCGTAAGAGCTGGGTAGCTCGTCGAGCGATTGCGAAAGCAGGAGTTTTTGCCCGGTCGCGCCTTGAAAGTTCACCGGCGCAGGAACGTAGCCCAATGCGTGGCCGCCCGCTGATACCGCCCGCATCGTTGTTTTTTGGTGCGTTGCTTGATACCGCTCAAATGCGGGATTGACTGGCGCCTGAGACAACTTTTCCTGAGCAGCAGCGAGAGACAGATGCGGGAAAACCAAACATAGGATTACCAGCCACGGCGCAAAATGTCTCTCACCACTCCAATTCACGCTGTGTCATAAAAGCACAATTCGTGCCTAACTGCGGCAATAGACTCCTCCATAATTAATGCCATCTCTGTGGACTCACTGCTTGCTGCTTCCATAGACAGATCGCGATGTCACACCGCTTCCCGCCTCGTCCCGGTTTTCGGCTTGCGTTGCTGCGTAAAGCCCGTGTTATATGTGCGCGACGTTAAAAAAGCGGCTGACATAGGGAGGATGACACGATGGTCCTGATGATTCTGATGATGCTGGCGACGGCCGTGTATCGGTTGTTGTCCCACGGTTGGAATGCGAGCATGTCCCCTGAGAACGCGATGTGGAACGTGGCTCCGTTCGGGGCGATGGCGCTGCTGGGCGGTATTTATTTCGGTCGAAAGTATGCATTATGGGTACCGCTGGCGGCACTCGCCGCGACCGATCTGGTTCTGAATCGGCTGATGGGGTATCCGCTGTTCCACTGGCCACGACTGATTGATTACGGTGCGTTTGCGTTGATCGGGTTGATGGGGTTCTGGACGCGCAGGCAAAGCAGCAATGCCAAGATCACCGCGGCGATCGCGACGCCGTTCACGTTTTACGTGATCAGCAATTTCGGTGTGTGGTTGTTTGGGCTGGGCCTGACGAACGCGCCGTATCCAAAAACCTTCGCAGGTTTGATGGGCTGCTACGCAGCGGGGCTGCCGTTTCTGCGCGGCACGATGATCGGCGACTGGGCGTTCATGGCGATGTTCGTGGCGGTGGTTGTGCTGGTCAAGAAGACGAGTCAGGAACGGTTGGGCTGGCTCGTCGCCGAACCCATGGCGTGAGAAGGCAGCGCAATGAGTGATTTGCTGGCTCTCTCGGAGGCGGTGGAGAAGGGCAATCGCAAGGAAGCGGTGCGTCTGACGCAGGTGCTGCTCGATGTGGGCACAAAACCGCAGGTCATCATTGACGAGGCGCTGGTGGTTGGCATGTCCAACATCGGCGAAAAGTTCAAAAACAATCAGGTGTTTGTGCCGGAGGTGTTGATCGCTGCGCGCGCGATGAAGGAAACGATGGCGATATTGGAGCCGTTGTTGGTCAAGGCGGGGATCAAACCGAAGTACACCGCAGTCATCGGCACTGTGCAAGGAGACCTGCACGACATCGGCAAGAACCTCGTCGCAATGATGTGGCGAGGCGCCAACTTCGGAGTGGTGGACCTCGGCACCAATGTGTCGCCGGATAAGTTTGTAGCAGCCGCAAGGGACAACCGGGCGCATGTCGTCGGTCTGTCCGCGCTGCTGACTACAACGATGCCTTCGATGAAGACCACCGTGGACGCGTTGCGTGGGGCGGGCTTGAAAAACGTGAAGGTGATAATCGGCGGCGCGCCAGTTACGGCGGAGTTTGCCAAGGAAATCGGCGCGGACGCTTACGGTCCCGACGCCGCGACGGCAGTGGATATTGTCAGGCAACTTGTGGGAGCCGTTTAGCCCCGAGACAGTAAATCTCCCAAGCGTGCCGGCGCGAAGTGAGGACGTTGTTCTCTCAGAAAAAGGTTGGATGAATATTCCAGAAAAACCCGGACGACTCCGGGAGCGGCTTGATGGCAAACGGTTCTGCTACGGGGCGGAACTGGTGACCACCAGGGGTTTTGTCGCGCCGCAACAACCCAGCTCCGATAGGATCGGGGCCAGCAAGGTTGTTGAACTGGGCGAACAACTTTGCAGTGATTCCCGGATTGATTGGGTTTCCGTTACTGACAATCCCGGTGGCAATGTCATGCTGCCGCCGGATTGGCCAGCCCGGCTTCTCGCCCGCAATCAGGCTTCGGTCGTCGTCCATCTGTCCTGCAAGGACGCGAATCGCAATGCTCTGGAGTCGGCCATTTGGCGATACGCCTCGGATGGCATTGAGAACATCGTGGCCATGACGGGGGATTACCCTCGTAGCGGGTACGGCGGCGACGCCGGCCCGGTGTTCGACATTGATTCGGTCGGCTTGATCACACTGTTGGATGCCGTCAACAAGGGGTTGCCAGTCCCCGGCAGAAAAGGAGAAACCACGATTCTGCCGAAGGCGGATATGTTCATAGGTTGCGTTGTCTCCCCGTTCAAATGGCAGGAGCGCGAGTTGTTGCCCCAGTATTTCAAACTGCAACGCAAGATCGCGTGCGGAGCGCAGTTTGTTTATACGCAGCTCGGTTACGACATGCGTAAGTTTTACGAGGCGAAACTGTTCCTTGCCGCGCAGAAGCTCAACGTGCCAGTGATCGGCAACGTTTATCTGTTGAACAAGACCGTGGCCGGCATGTTCCACCGGAACGAGGTGCCGGGCTGCGTAGTCAGCGACCAGCTCATGACACAGGCTGAGAAGTACGGAGCCGGCCCCGACAAAGGGCGGAGTTTCTTTTACGACCTTGCCGCCAAACAACTCGCGGTGTTCAAAGGACTCGGGTTCGCCGGTGGATACCTCGGCGGGATCACAAAGCCGGAGGTCTTCTTCGAGTTGATCGACCGCGCAGAGAAATTCGGCAGCAACGATTGGAAGGAATTCGCCAGAGAAATCCAGTTCGCCAACGCAAACGAGTTTTATCTTTATGAGAAGGACGCCGGCACCGGATTGGGCGACTGCGCAAGGATGAACCCTGCGTATTTGCGCTCGCTTCAGGACCCGCCGAAAACCAAACAGGTAACTCTGAACTATCGGTTTTCGCGGTTCATGCATGACAATGTGTTCATGCCGGACACGGCCGGTTTTCGAACGATGAAACGGTTGTATTCGCGCTGGGACAAAAAACCGGGATTCCTTGCCAACGCTGCGCATCAACTTGAAAAACTGTCCAAGTTCCTCATGTATGGCT
>CAIKBP010000086.1 GCA_903825695.1 uncultured Verrucomicrobiota bacterium | reverse complement strand
CTGAAAACCCAATCCGATGCCTACGCCATCCATAAAACTGTGTCCCGCAAGCGCCAAGGCCGACATAATTCCCACCTGCGGATGTTTGTGTTCGGCGTAGTGACTTTCATGGGCATGATGGATGAGGATCACCTTTTCGAAAACGTGAAACAGCAGGAATCCCACCACCAATGCGATCATGATTTCGATGGCAGGAAAGTGGTAGGTGTTAACCTGTTCGATGATCTCCGGGAAAATATCGAAACAGACGACCCCAAGCAGAACTCCTGCTGCGAACCCCATGATCAGGTGGAGCCTGTTCTTGAGTCGAACAGCCAGCAAACCGCCAAAAAACGTCGAGAAGAACGTGGCGACAGCGAATAGAATCGGTTGCATGGTGGTGCTACGCCTTCCACGGGTGCATATGTTTGTTATTACCCAAAGCTCTCGGCCAGCGCGACGGCGTTCAGCATTGCCTTGGCTTTGTTGACGGTCTCGTTGAATTCGTATTGTGGAACACTGTCCGCCACGATGCCGCCACCTGCCTGCACGTAGGCGACGCCATCCTTCAGTAGCGCGGTGCGCAGTGTGATGCAACTGTCGAGGTTGCCGTTGAAACTGAAGTAGCCCACCGCACCAGCGTAGGTGCCGCGCTGGGTCTGTTCCAGTTCGCTGATGATCTGCATGGCGCGAACTTTCGGCGCGCCGCTGACCGTGCCCGCGGGGAACGTCGCCCGCATCAGGTCGTACGCCGACCGGCCTTGCTGCAGACGGCCTTCAACCTCACTGACGATGTGCATGACATGCGAGTAGCGTTCGATGACCATGAACTCGGGCACGCGGACGCTGCCATGGTCGCAGACGCGCCCGATGTCGTTGCGCGCAAGATCGACCAGCATCACGTGCTCGGCGCGTTCTTTCTCATCGGCCAGCAATTCCTTTTCCAACCGCAAATCTTCTTCTGGCGTCTTGCCGCGCCACCGGGTGCCGGCGATGGGCCGAATCTCAACCTGGCCGTCCTCGCAACGGACATGGACTTCGGGCGACGCGCCGACGAGCTGGAAGTCCTCAAAATCCAGCAGGAACATGTACGGTGACGGGTTCACCGAACGCAATGCGCGGTAAATGTCCAACGGCGTGGCCTTGGTCGGCGCTTGGAACCGCTGAGCCAGCACGACTTGTATGATGTCGCCGGCGCGGATGTATTCCTTCGCGCGTTCCACAATCTCCGCGTGTCGTGCCGGCGTCATGTTCGATGTCACTTGCAATGACGGCGGGTCGCGCCGGAACTCGACTGGGCACGATACGAGCGGCCGACCCAATTGCGCCACCATTTCGTCCACATTGGCACACGCCTCGGCGTAAGCCAGTTCGGGCGGGCCATCGATGTGCGCATTGGCCACGACTTTGATGGTCTGGCTGACCCTGTCGAAAATCAACAGCCCGTCGCTGATCATGAAACAAAGCGTTGGGGTATGAAGCTCGTCACGGTCCGGCAACGGCACGGTCGGTTCGATGAAATGGATGTACTCATATCCGACGAAACCGACTGCTCCACCCGTGAACCTCGGCAGACCGGGCAGCGCAACGGGCTTGTATTTCGCCATCTCCTGCTCGACGCGCCGTAACGGGTCTTCGCCCGTGCGAGCGTCCACGCGGATGACAACCCGCGGGTTCGCACCGACAAACGAGTATCGTCCGACGTTCTCACCGCCTTCGACCGATTCCAGCAGGAACGACGGCCCGCGTTTGCGCAGTTTCTGGTACGCCGATACTGGCGTCTCCGTGTCCGCAAGGATTTCACGGTACACCGGGACCAAATTGCCCTGCTTCGCGAGTTTCAGGAACTCGGTTTTCGACGGTGTGATCATGGCTTCTTATTGCTGTACACCTTCTCCGGATCAACCAACCGCGGCTCGGTAATCTTAACCTTGTCGCCCTCGATTTTGCGAAAGAAGCACGACTTATAGCCCTCGTGACATGCCACGCCGATCTGCTCGACTTCGATGAGCAGGCAGTCGGCATCGCAATCGAACGAAATGCTTTTCACATTTTGGACGTGACCGCTCGATTCACCTTTGACCCAATACTTGTTCCGCGACCGGCTCCAGAAACAGGTTTTGCCCAATTCGATGGTCTTTTGAATGGATTCCTTGTTCATCCACGCCATCATCAGCACACGACCGGTCCCATGCTCCTGGATGATGGCCGGAATCAGTCCGTTCGCGTCATATTTCAGTTGATCCAGAGTCTTCATAAACGCACACAAATCCCTTTTTCTTTCAGAAACCGTTTCACATCAGCTACTTTGTACTCGCCGAAGTGGAAGATACTCGCTGCCAACACTGCGTCAGCTTTGCCATCTGTCAGCACTTCGGCCATGTGTTCGAGCGTACCTGCGCCGCCGCTGGCGATCACCGGAACCCGCACCACCTCGCTGACGGCGCGGTTCAACTCGATGTCGTAGCCGCGTTTCATTCCGTCGGCATCCATACTCGTCAACAGAATCTCGCCCGCGCCGAGCGCCTCGACGCGTCGGGCCCATTCGACGGCGTCCATACCCGTCGGCTTGCGCCCGCCGTGCGTATAAACTTCCCAGCCATTCTGACTTCTCCTCTTCGCGTCGATGGCTACGACCATGCATTGGCTGCCAAATCGTTCCGCACCTGCACGCACCAAGTCGGGGTTCTGCGCCGCCGCGGTATTCACGCTCGTTTTGTCGGCCCCGGCCTTTAGCATCGCGCGGATGTCATCCACGGTGCGGATTCCGCCGCCAACAGTCAGCGGCATAAAACACTCACTTGCCGTGCGCTCGACGACGTCGATCATCGTCGCGCGGCCTTCATGACTCGCGGTAATGTCGAGAAACACCAGTTCGTCGGCACCTTGACGGGCATATTCCTTCGCGCACTCAACGGGATCACCCGCGGCGCGCAGGTTGAGGAATTTCGTCCCTTTCACCACACGTCCGCGATCCACGTCAAGGCACGGTATGATGCGTTTTGCCAGCATGGCAGACGGAGAATACCGAAGGTTTCACATCGAAAACAGGGAAAAGTAGCGTCGCCAAGTCGGCGAAATACGGCTCAGCTGAGGATGGCGGGATCGGCTGCGCGGATAATCTCAAGAACAGCCTGTGGATCTTGGGTTTCGCGGAGGCGTTCGACGACGTATTCGCTTTGCATTAGGCCGCTGATCCGGGCCAGCAGTCGCACTTGAAAATGCGGCGCGGATAGCGGAGTCAGGAGCATGAAGACGAGGTGGATTCTCTCGTTCGTGCCTTTCATGGGAATCCCTTCCTTTGACTGCGCGAAGATGACAACTGGACGGTCAATGCTTTCCAGTCGCGCGTGTGGGACCGCCAGCCCCTGACCGAGGTAGGTGCTGATGTCAGCTTCACGCTCCTGCACGGCGCGAATGATCTTCTCCCGGGCCGCTGGCAATTCGGCTGGATCAACTCGCGAGAGAACTTGCGAGATGGCGCTGGTAATGTCGGATGCACTCAACCCCAGAACGATCCGGTGCACATTCATGGCGTCCGCCAGGAACAAGGGCGGTTCCTTTTCGAATTCGTCCTCAAGCGAGCCGATGATCTCCTCGATCACGTCTTCCAGCGCGATGAATCCAATCCATTGACCTTTGCGATCCACGACCATGGCGACACGGCGACGATGGTGCTGGAGTTGTGAGAGAAGTGTCTCCAACGGCAGGTCCTCGGTCACCTTCAAGTAAGGTCGCATAACCGCCTTGAGGTCAGG
>CAIKBP010000085.1 GCA_903825695.1 uncultured Verrucomicrobiota bacterium | reverse complement strand
GCACAATCCATCCACCAAATCCACGAATCAGTTGTTCCATGACTTGTCTCCTTTCAAAAACTTTTTGGCTTCACCTTCAACGTCAGTCCGTTAACACCGACGATTTCCACGTCCTGCCCGGCGGAAATCGGCGTCTCGCTCATCGCGTTCCAATATTCGCCTTCGATAAATACTCTGCCGCTTTTTGCGTCAATCGCCGTCAGTGCTTTTGTTGTCTTGCCGGCTAGGATTTCCGCGCCGACTTTTGCTGGCCGCAACTGTGCCCGAAGCCCTGCACCGGCAACAAACATAAAAAACAAGGCCGTCACGATCGTTGATGGCGCAATCCACATAAGGGACAGATGATACGATGAACCGCTGCGGTCAAACAACATCAGAGATCCGAGAAAAAACGCCACCACGCCGCCGGCTGTCAACACTCCGTGTGTCGGCGCGAACACATCCACGATGAACAACAATATGGCCAGCCCGATCATCGCAAGGCCCGCCGCGTTCATAGGCAGCGCCGCCGCCATGTACAAAAGCAAAACCAGGGCAATCACGCCAACCACGCCCGGCAGGATCGCGCCCGGATTGCTCAACTCGCCGATGATCCCGTAAATCACGATGATCATCAGGACGTACATCATCTCCGGTCTCCAAATCTTCTGAAACACCCGCTCGCGCAATGTCATTCCGATCTCCACAACATTCGCCCCCGCCGTCTTCAACTTTTTACCATTGACCTCGCGCCCATCGAGTTGCCTCAATAAATCAGGAACGTCTTTGGCAATCAGGTCTATCACATTCAATTCCAGCGCCTTTTCAGCTGTGATCGCGCTGCTCTCCCGCACCGACGATTTGGCCCACTCGACGTTGCGATGGCGTTTATCGGCAATCGTCGCGATCCAACTCGTCGCAAAATTCTCCAGCTTCTGTTTCATCGTGTCATCGGTTTTTTCCTCGCCACCACCACCGCCGATACCCACCGGATGCGCGGCGCCGATACTGGTGGTCGGCGCCATGGTCGCCACGTCCGCCGCGATCGTGATGAAACAACCCGCGCTCCCCGCCCACGCCCCCGGAGGCGCCACGTACACCACCGTCGGCACCGGCGATGACAGAAACTTCTGCACGATAATCTTCGTGGAATCCAGCAGCCCGCCCGGCGTGTCGAGTTCGATGATCAGGCATTGCGCGCCTTGGTCCGCCGCTTCGTCAATCGCGCGCGAAATATAACTTGCCGTGGCCGGACCGATGGCCCCGTCGATTTTTATCAGACAGACCTTGCCGGTCCCGGCATGTGCGGCGACTGAGGCGAACGCTAGCGCCGCTAAAATTATTCCCTTCACTCCCCGACGTTTCATTATTTTTTGAACATACCACAACTTCTATTCTGCAACACGGGAAATCGGGTTTTCTTTCCAATTTGGGCCGGCCCGTAAAACCGGCTGCGGCGGCAGCTTCAATTATGTGTGGTCTGTGGGGCCTGCGTGTTCATGCTGGTTTTGTTCCTGAGAAAGTTCCGACAACAGTTTCTGTGCGTCTTGCTTCCACTTGGCGCTCTCGAACTGTTGGTCTGGACACGGCGGGGCCTGGAGAACTTTGTAGAGCGCCGTTCGTGCATCGTCGGGTTTCCCTGTGTCGTGCAGCGCTTCGGCAAGATAAAGATAGTTCTCCGGGTAATCCGGGAACAACTCGACAGCGCGCTGCAACAGACGCAACCCTTTGCGCGGGCTGCCGATGTCTACCGGTGGCGCAGGACTTCTGAGGTGTAAGATCGCCAATAGACGCAACGACCCGGCAAAATCGTACCGCTCATCCAATTCGATGGCGCGTTTCAACGCTTTCTCCATCTCGGCGACCGCGTCCAGTCCGTACGTCCGATCCACGTCCGCGAGTAGTCCGACGTTGATCGCGTACCAGTAATAGCCTTCGACGCGGTCGGGCCTCAACTCGCGCGCACGGCGCGCCAAGACAATGCCACGTTGGGCCGTTTCCTTACGGGATGCCGGCTGCGACTCGTTCTCGGCCAAGAATGCCATGGCCTCTGCCGCCTGCCACTGCGGATCGTAATCGTCGCGCAACGTCCGTGCTGACTCTTCAAGCAATTGAGCGGCATGCGTCACGCGTTCCAGCGTCCTCGGCTGTTCGGCAAACAACGCGCGGCCTTCTCCCAGAAACCTTGCCGCCTCTTGGGGCGTCAACATCAGCGGTTGTTGCTGTTCCACCCTCACACCGCGGATGCTTTTGCAGCCACAGAGGATGATAAGGATTGCCAAACAAACGGGTGCGATAATTGTGCGCGCCATTTGCCCTATTTTCCGAGGAACAACGCCTCCACCTTGGCCAACCGTTCCTTGTCCGGGTCCACGAACAATTGGACACGAATGTTGCGGAGGATCGTTTTGCCTTCTTCGTTGTCACCCATCGTTTTCAACACAGCTTTCAGTTTCTCTGCATCGATTCCCGCGGTGTCGCCACCAAACCGGACGACTAAATCGCGTAACAATTCTTCGGAGCGATAAACTGCCTTCAGCTTCGGCCCGAGTTCCGGATCAGCCTCGAACAGTTTCCATGCGCCTTCCTCCACCAACACGGCATCCGCCGCATCTTTTGCGCCGTCGGCCAGATCAAAGACGGCGCCTTCAATGTCCGCCGTGAACTTCAGGCACACATTTTCGCCGAGCCTGTCTTGCAAGATCACGCCGACGACGTAACGTTCCTCTGCCGCCAACGTTGTGGCTACGGTTTTGCCTTTTAGCGCCTGTGTGTCGTCGCTTGCCGTTTTGCGAGTAACCAGCACGTACCGTTCCGCCGCCACGCCTTCGCGACGCGTTTCCAGAATCGGTTCCAACCCGAACGTCTTGCTGTATTGCAGATAAAAACCCGGTGTCACGATGCCCACAGAAGGTTTGTTCGTCTCGCAGAACTCCGCCGCCTTCACGGGGTCGTTCATCACCTTTGGCTCGAATGACACGGCAAGTTTCTGCCCGATGTAATCGGTCAATCCCTTCACCGTCGGGCCCGCCGTTTCTTGTGTGGCGAATTTTTCTCCCGTTTTCAGGAATAGGAACGGCTTTGGGCCGCCATTAGCGAGCGCAACAGTTGCCGACAATAGAACAAATGCAACCCCCTGCAGGAGCGGCATTTTGATTCGCATGTCTCGCTCCTCGCCCTGACGGCTCGCTTCGTGGTGACTCAGCGGAACCGGAACGGGCAGATTCGGCTCTGCCGCGACTGAAGCGCCCTTTTTCGCCGTCATCGTTTCCTCCAGTTCTTCAACACAATCCACAGCTTCTCTGGCGCCGAGAGCCGAACCCGCTCGTTCAACACGGAGTAATTACGTTTTTCGATCTTGCGCAAGATGCCACCGTAAATCCCCATCATGACTGAAAGCGCTCCACGGCTGTCGGCGTTGATCATCCCAAGTAGCGGTTCGGCCTTCCGATAATACTCCCGCGCCCGCGCGGCCTCGAATTTCATCAGCTCCAAGAACTGCGGCGTGACGCGTGCTTTAAGAATATCGTCTTCTTCTACGCCGAAACGGCGCAAATCTTCACGCGGCAGATAAATGCGGCCCATCTGCGCGTCCTCTTTCACGTCGCGGAGGATGTTGGTGAGCTGAAACGCAATGCCGCATGCCTCCGCAGGTGCGAGCGCTGCTTTGTCGCAGCAACCGAAGATCGGCAGCACCACCAACCCGACTACCGATGCCACGTGGTAGCAGTACTGGTACAGGTCGTCGAATGTTTCGTATCGCGTCACGCGCTGGTCCATTTCCGTCCCGTCGAGTAATTCGTGAAAGTGATGCGGCAAGATATTGTACCGTTTAATCGTATCTACCAGCGCAGGAAGAGTGGGGTCGGCAAACTCGTCACGTGTGAACCCCGCGTCCACTTGCGCCCGCCACTGTCGGAGCCCTTCCAGCGCCATGGCCGGGTTTGCCGCATTATCGGCGATATCGTCGCTGCGGCGCATGAAGGCATAGATTGCGCACATCGCATCGCGTTTCGCCCGTGGCATGATGAGGAACGAATAATAGAAGTTTTTCGCTGTCCGCCGCGCAATGCGCCGACACAGGTCGTAGGATTGTTCCAATGGCGTATTCACCCTATTGCGGTCTTTTCAGCGTCAGTGACCAGCCAGCAACGTCAGGATTGCCTTCTGCGCGTGCAGGCGGTTCTCGGCCTGATCGAAAATGGTCTGCTGGTGCGCCTCGAATACGCTTGCCGCAATCTCCTTGCCGCGATAGGCGGGCAAACAATGCATCACTATCGCACCGCGTTTGGCGGCGTGCACCACGGCTTCGTTGATCTGATATGGCATGAGTTTCTTTAATCGCTCCGCGGCCTCCCCTTCCTTGCCCATCGAGACCCACGTGTCGGTGTATAAAACATCGGCGTCCGAAGCAGCCGCGATGGCGTCTTCAGTCACGCAGACCTCGTCGCCAGCGCGTTTCACCAGCGCGGCGGATGGTTGAAACCCCTGTGGCGCGGCAATCCATAGTTTCATCCCAAGTTTCGCCGCGGCAAATAGCCATGAGTTGGAGACATTGCATGCCCCATCGCCGAAAAATACGACTTTCTTTCCCTTCAGCTCGCCGAGTTTCTCCTCGACGGTGAATAGATCGGCCAAAATCTGGCACGGGTGCTCATCATCGGTCAGCGCGTTGACCACGGGGATTGTTCCAAACCGCGCGAATTCTTCGATGTCGCGTTGCGCATAGGTGCGAATGACCACGCCGTGCAGGTATCGCGACAAGACACAGGCGGTATCAGCCACTGTTTCGCCGCGACCCATCTGGAGTTCGCTTGACGACATGTAGATCGTCGCGCCGCCAAGCTCTCGGATGCCTACCTCGAAACTGACGCGGGTACGGGTGCTGGCCTTGTTAAAGATCAACGCCCACACATGACCCTGCAACGGTAGCGCCCGTGCCGCTTGTCCGCGCGCTGCCTTGAGTTTCTTCGCCAGGCGCAAGATTTCACCAATCTCCGCCGCACTCAGCTCTTCGATGGTCAGTAAATGTTTCATATGTATTACTCCGTCCGTCGATCGTTGCGTCCTACTTCGCCGCCAAATCCCCCAGCGTAGCGTCCAATTTCTTCACGGCTTCATCCGCCTCAGCGCGCGTGATGTTCAACGGCGGCAGGAATCGCAACACGCGAGAGCCCGCCGGTATGCCGAGCAGACCGTGTTCCGCCAATTTTGCCACAATCGGTCGCACCTCGACTGTGAACTCTACGCCGATCATCAGGCCGAAGCCGCGCACCTCCTTGATCACAGGACGTTGCGCCGCCAACGCGCGCAGTTTCTCCACGAAATACGCGCCTGTTTCCCGCGCATTGCGGATCAATCCCTCGCGCTCAATGGCCTCCAACACTGCCAATGATACCGCGCAGGCCAGCGGCGTGCCGCCGAACGTCGAGGCATGCCTCCCCGGTCCGAGTATGTTCGCATACGGTGCGCGCGCCCACACTGCGCCGATCGGGAACCCGCCCGCCAATCCTTTCGCCCACGAAACCGCGTCGGGTACAACATCGGGTGCAATCGCCTTGAACCCGAAGAACTCGCCCGTTCGTCCCACACCGCACTGGACTTCGTCAAACATCAACAGTAACCCGCGCTCATCGCACAATCGGCGCAGCCCACGCAGGAAATCGGGTTTTGCGGGCTTGACCCCACCCTCGCCCTGAATCGCCTCCAGCAGAATCGCCGCTGTTTTGGATCCAACGGCTTTCGTGACGGCGTCGAGGTCGTTGAATGGCACATGGCGGAACCCATCCACCATCGGTTCGAAGCCGCGTTTTACCTTTTCCTGTCCCGTCGCGCTGATGCCCGCCAGCGTCCGACCATGAAAACTGTCGAGGACCGTGAGAATCTCATAGCGTCCGCCGTGTTCGTTGCCGAACTTGCGCGCCAGTTTATACAACGTCTCGTTGGCTTCGCCGCCGCTGTTGCAGAAGAAACATTTGCCGTCGCTGCCTACCAACTCCACAAGTTTCATGGCAAGCAACCCCTGCGGTTCCGTGTAGTACAGGTTCGAAGTGTGTACAAGCGTCGCCGACTGTTTTGCCAACGCTGTGCTGATGACCGGACTGGCGTGCCCAAGCACGTCCACGGCGATGCCCGCGCCGAGATCGAGATACTCCTTGCCGTCCGCGTCCCACACACGCGCGCCCTTCCCGCGCACGAACACAAGAGGATACCGCGCATACGTCGGCATCACGTACTTGTCGAACAGTGCGACGATCTCCTGTGCTTTGCTCACTTGACCACCTCGGTGCCAATGCCTTTGTCGGTGAAAATCTCCAGCAAAACAGCGTGCGGAATACGTCCGTCCACGAAGTGCACACGGCGCACGCCGGCGCGCACCGCCTCGACGGCGCTGTTCACCTTCGGAATCATACCTTTATCGATCACACCTTGTTGCCTCAATTCCAACACTTGATCGACATTCAGACTTGATATCAACGTGGCTACGTCTTTTGGGTCGCGCAACAATCCGGGCACATCGCTTATGAACACCAAACGGCGCGCGCCTATGGCCATCGCCAGTTTTGCCGCCGCTATGTCGGCATTGATGTTGTATGTGTGACCGTCTTCGCCAAGGCCGATTGGACTAACAACCGGCGTAACTGACGCGCGCAGGCACTTCTTGATCGCCCCCGTTTCCGTGCCGATAATCTCGCCGACGTAGCCCAAGTCTGCCCCATCGGTCAACATCTTGCGGCAACGGAACACGTCCTTGCCGTTGTAGCCGCGCGCCTTGCCGCCTAGTTTCTGTATCATCTCTACAATCTCGCGATTGACGACGTTGGCGAGCACATCCTCGACGACCTTCATCGTCTTCTCATCGGTGACACGCAACCCTTGGACGAACTGCGCCTTGATACCCGCGGCTTCCGTCGCCTTGGTTATCGCCTTGCCGCCGCCATGGACGACGATTGGGTTGATGCCTGCCGCCTCCAGAAACACAACGTCTGCCGCTATACCCGCGCGCACCTTCGGGTCGGGCGAATCCATGAAACTGCCGCCGTATTTCACTACAAAAATGGAACTGCGAAAGCGCTGGATGTACGGCAGCGCTTCCAACAAGACCTCGGCTTTTTGAATAATCTCTTGCATGGGAATTCAATCACATGGTCGCAGATAGCACGGATGCTCTGGGAGCCCTGCGTCTACGCGTTCCATTATCAACATCGTTTATTCGCCTTTGTTCAGCTCCACGTATTTCTCCGTCAAATCGCACGAGTACATGGTGCAGCGCCCGTGACCAAGGTGCAGATGGATGTCCAACGTGAATGTCGGCTGCTTTACGCTCCTGCGCAGCTTCTGCAACGAAACCTTCGTTGCAACGCCGCGACGCGCCGCGAACACGCCATTGTATGCAATATCCACCAGGTCCTCGCGCACCTTGGCGCGCGAGTATCCGATGGCATCCATGATCCGGCCCCAGTTCGGGTCACCGCCGCACCAGCTCGTTTTCACCAACACAGAGTTCACCACCGAGCGCGCCGCCGCCTCCGCGTCGCGTTCGTTCATCGCGCCGTGAACGGTCACGGTCACAAACTTCGTCACGCCTTCGCCGTCGAGCACCATCTTTTTTGCCAGCTCGAGGCAAACGAAATTCAATGCCACTTGGAATCGCGCGAGTGCTTGGCCGCCTAGCGGCTTGCCGCCCGCTGCGCCATTGGCTAGTAGCAGCACGGTGTCGTTCGTGCTGGTGTCGCCGTCAACGCTGATGCGGTTGAACGACTGTTTTACCGCCGCGCTCAATGCGCGCTGCAGGTGCGCGCGTGTTATCACAGCGTCCGTTGTCAGAAACGCCAGCATCGTCGCCATCTTCGGATGAATCATTCCCGAGCCCTTGGCAATCCCGCCAATATGAACGGCGCGACTGCCAAGTTTGAACCGTACCGCCACCTCTTTCGGCCGGGTGTCGGAAGTCATGATCGCCTGTGCAGCTTCATGCGCGCCACCGCGCGAGACTGTTTTGAGAAGTTTCTTGATGCCCGCCTCGATCTTCACTATCGGCAGGTTCACGCCAATCCGTCCCGTAGAGCACACCAATACTTGTTCTTCAGGACACTTGATGCGGCGTGCCACCGCAACCGCCATCGCGCGGGCGTGAATGCGGCCGATCTTGCCCGTGCAGGCGTTGGCGTTGCCGCTGTTGGCGACAATCGCGCGCGCCACGCCTCCGCTCGCCACCATGTATTGCATATCTAACCGGACTGGCGCAGATTTCACCTGATTTGTAGTGAACGTCGCTGCCACCGTCGCAGGCGCGTCCGACACGATCAACGCAAGGTCTTTCCTTCCGCTCGATTTGATGCCCGCAGCCATGCCCGCTGCGCGGAACCCGCGCGCCATCGTGACCGAACCCTTAACGACCGTGAATGACGTTTTCATCGTTAGAGCAATCCCATGGTTTCGTCGTAGCCGAACACGAGGTTCAGACATTGTACGGCCTGCCCGGCCGCGCCCTTCGTCAGGTTGTCCTCGGCGGTAACGACTATAAGTTTTCCCGTGCGCGAATCCACGCACACCGAGACGTCGCAGAAGTTTGTCATCTCGACGTTCTTGGTGTCGGGCAATGATTCGGTTACACGGATAAAAGGTTCGCCCCTGTAGAACTCGCGATATACGGCCAGCGCGTCGGCCCCGCTGCTGCCGGGCTTGGCCAAATCGAGGTATATCGTGCTGAGGATGCCGCGGTTCATTGGAATCAGGTGCGGCGCAAAACTGATTTTCAGATCTGTGCCAGCCAACAACGTAAGCTCCTGCTCCATCTCGCTTAGATGGCGGTGTTTCGGGATGCCGTAGGCGCGGGCAGACTCGTTGCATTCCGGAAACATGTATTCTTCCGATGCCTTGCGGCCGGCACCAGTGACGCCGCTGAGGCTGGTAACAACAATGCCGTGCGGCTTCCCCAGCTTGCGTTTCAGCGCAGGCGCGCACCCAAGAATAACACTCGTGGGGTAACAGCCGGGGCACGCCAGCAAGCTGGCCTTGCGGATTTCCTCGCGATGGATTTCGGGCAGGGCGTACAC
Source organism: uncultured Verrucomicrobiota bacterium (assembly GCA_903825695.1). Taxonomy (GTDB): domain Bacteria; phylum Verrucomicrobiota; class Verrucomicrobiia; order Palsa-1439; family Palsa-1439; genus CAIKBP01. The sequence goes on along the minus strand of CAIKBP010000085.1, from coordinate 3,461 downwards.
CGCGCGCTTGAGCAATTCGCGCGCAGGATGATCCTGTCCGTAAAACTCCTTGTACGTCGCCGCCGATTTCAGGCGGAAATCCGCCGACAGATCAAATACCTTCAAACCTTTTGCCAGCAGCGCCGGCGCATACTGTGCTGCCACGCCGTGCGGCAACGCCAGAAACACAGCGTCGGCCGCCGACTGTAGCACCGTTTCGACGTTAGGCTCTACAAATGCCGCATCAATCAAACCGCGGAACTTTGGAAACACATCGGCCACCGCCTTGCCGGCGTACTGGCGCGACGTGAAACACACAATGGCGACCTGCGGATGGCGCAACAACAGGCGGACGAGTTCCTCGCCTGAGTATCCGCTCGCGCCGACAATGGCTATCTTTATCTTTTTCATGGCTATGTTGTTATATGCCGACTCTATGCCTCGATGGCTTTCGGGGTGGACGAGCCGGCGTCTTCCATCTATAGCAGGCCGCTTCGTTCACCCGATGACCCGAATACTCCCGAGCAAGCTTTCGCGGCCACACAAAACAACCCCAAAAGCAACCAGCCCCGAATTATCAAACTCGGGGCTTGGCGTTGCAAGTGGAGAATCACACTGGGGTCAGCGTTTCGAGAACTGGAAGCGCCGACGCGCCCCGGGTTGACCATACTTCTTTCTTTCCCGTGAGCGCGGATCGCGGGTAAGCAGTCCCTTTTCACGCAACGCGGTTTTGATTTCGGGCGACGCCTTCAGCAGGGCGCGCGCGATGCCAAGTCGGATTGCGCCCGCCTGTCCCGTCGGCCCGCCGCCTGCGACCAAAACGGTGACGTCGTACTTGGCCGCGCCGGCCGCAACCGACAGTGGTTCCATGGCGTGCATCCGCAAATTAGGTATCGTCAGGTACTCGTCAAGCGGGCGGCTGTTGACCGTGAACTTGCCGCTGCCGTCAGCGAGACGAACACGCGCGACACTAGTTTTGCGGCGTCCGATTGCCGTATAATTTGTCGTGGTTTGCATTTGCTATTCTTATGAAATCGTCCGGGTCACACCGCCAACGGCTCAGGTTTCTGTGCCGCGTGCGGATGACTCGCACCTTTGTACACCTTCAGTTTCGTGATGATTTGACGACCGAGGCGGTTGTGCGGGATCATACCCCTGACCGCGTGCTCGATCAGCTTCTCTGGATGGCGCACCCGCAGATTCTTGGCTAGAATAATCTTTTCGTTGCCAGGGTACTGCGAGTGGCTCATGTATTGTTTCTGTTCTTCCTTCTTGCCCGTCAGCACCACTTTCTCGGCGTTGACTACCACCACAAAATCGCCCGTGTCAACGTGCGGTGTGAACATGGCTTTTTCTTTGCCGCGCAAGACCTTGGCGGCCTTGACAGCCACCTTGCCCAAGACCTTGCCGTCCGCGTCAATCACGAACCAGCGCGGCTTCTGCTCTTCCTTTTTTGCGAAAAACGTGCTCATGAATCACTCTGCTTCCCATTCGTCGGGGAGGCGTAAAATAGTGGACGCCCCCACCAAAGTCAACAGTGAAAAACTGCAGAGAAACCCGCCAATGCGGCACACATGGTAAGGCGCGGCGGCCCCGTGAGAGGGGTGTTGCCCCCAACGGGGGCTCACGCCCCGCCGTGCCGCCACAATCTTCGTAGTGCCTCACGGTGGGGGCCCACCCCACACAGAGTTTGCTCTCGGCATCCTGCTGCATTTCTGCACACACCAAGGTTGCCGGCTGCTTGACTCAGCGGCCCTTTCAGAGCATTCTCTGGGACGGAAAGGGATTTGGTGTGCGATGAAGAAAACCGTCTGGCTCGGAATTTTAGTTTCTCCCGTTGTCATTGCGACAGCGTTCTTGGTTCTTCACCACCGGCGGGCCGCGCCCTTGACGTCACCCCAAGCAGCGTCGCCCGACATGCACGCGCAATGGTCCGTTTGGTCGTTTGGCACAGAATGGATGTCGATGGGCGGTGTCCCGGACGCAGATGAGAGAGACGATGATGCGTATGCAAAGATGCCCGAATCCAAAACTGAGATGGCCAAAATTATGAAGATCTACAGAGCCGTCGAAGCACGACGATACGAAGGCCCGACTGCAGATGAAGCCGTGGTAGTGATTAACTGCATGCATAGTCCGTATTATACCGTGCGTAAGGCAGGTGCGGTAATTGCGGGATACGCGCGTTCTGATCCGGCCCGGTCGGTGTTGCTCCCCCACGTCGTGGGTCTTTTGTCTGATCGGGTCTCGGTGGTGCGCCTTTTCGCTGCTTTTACCCTTGGGAATATGGGAGATAAGAGCGTGATCTTCTCCTTAAAACTACTGCTGAAAGACCCAATCCCATTGGTTACCAGGGCTGCCCAAGAGGCAATCTCCAAGCTGCAAAACCAGAAAGAGGCTGTCACGGGGAAGTAAGATGGGGATTAGCAAATAAGCCGGACTGCGAATCGGGCCATCTTCCGCACTGAGCCTTTTCCTGTGACACTGCTCGCCATGAAGCACATCACGCATTCCTCACATTCCCGCCGAGATTACAGCGCCACCCAAAGACCGCCACCCGGGGTTGCCGAGCGGTTACAGGTGTTCTGTTGCATCATAGTCATCATTCAATTCCCCGCTGTCGCCAAGAAGGTGATAGGTTTTCCACAAATGCGCATACAGCCCCCCCAGAGACACAAGCGCATCGTGGGTGCCATGCTCAACAATCCTGCCTTTTTCGATCACGACAATCCGATCCGCTATGTCTGCCCTCAACATCCGATGTGAAATGAGGATGCAGATTCCGGTCCTGCCCAACAAGCCGATCTCCCGCAGCAGTTCCGATTCTGTTTCAATATCCAGACTTGCAGAAGGTTCGTCATACACCATCACCGAGGCGTTTCTCATAAAAAATCTTGCCAAACACACGCGCTGCCATTCTCCCAATGACAAATCCCGCCCGTCACGGAATTCTCTGCCGAGCATCGTGCTGTAACCTTTGGGCAAGTTTGCGATAATGTCATCCAATCGCGCCGCTTTCGCTGCGTTCACGATTCTTTGACGGTCGCCTATCTGTTCGACAGAACCCAGGCCGATGTTTTCCTCAGCCGTCAGGGCGTAACGCACAAAATCCTGAAAAATAATACTCATCTTCTTTCTCAAAAGATCGAGATCGTACTCTCGCATATCATAACCATTAACCAGTATCTGCCCACGCGTGGGGCTGTACAATCCAACCAGCAGGCGCGCCAACGTGGTTTTCCCTGCCCCGTTTCTGCCGACCAGCAATGTGCTTTGACCTTTCTTGAAAACCAAATTGATGTCCTGCAGGGCATTCGTTGACGAGCCGGGATAGGTGAAACTGACATCGCGACATTCGATGGATTCAATCACCTCGGGCGCTTTTCTCTGCGCCTTTGCGCGGGGCTTAGAAGCTATTTGCACTTCTCGAAACTGCTGGTAAGTCTGCAGAAAACAAGTGCCTTCGTAAACAGCCGAGAACT
>CAIKBP010000084.1 GCA_903825695.1 uncultured Verrucomicrobiota bacterium | reverse complement strand
GCCAGCGGATGCGTTCCGAAACCGCCATCCCCGGCAAATACGAACTTTCGCTCGGGAAACCAGTGCAAAAGCACGGCCAACAGTTGGCGCATCAGTTCCGCCGGAGTCTTGTGGCGTCGGTGGTGTTCTTTGTTCCATTCCGGGCTGCGGTACAAAGCCACCAACACCGGCAGCGCCCACGGACGGCAAGCAAAGGGGAACTTCACGAGCATTGCCAAAACAACCCACTTGTGGCCCCAACGATAAGCCGTGTAGGAATGGGTCGAGCGGACAGCGTCTCGATGACACGCTTTGCCGTAGACCTTTTTTCCCCGATGTTCGTCGACCGTGTCGTCGCCGACCAGCGGCACCCGGCCCTCGGGAAGCCAGCGATTCAAAATCCAAGCCGCCAAAGCCCTCGCGAGTCGCCAACTGGACCAGCGGCGTCGGGAAAAGACCCGATGATAACTGGAAGGATGCCCGGGAACCGCGTGCTGCATGGTGCGCAGCACATTGGTTACGGTGCGTTGGCCGGTGGTGAGAATTCCCGCGAACAACAAAAATACGAATCGCGGCAACGTGGGACGAGTGAACGCAGGAGCGAATCCCTCCGTGACCTGTCGGAGCGTTTTTGGTACACTGTGCATGGGAGCTTCCTTGCTCGGGCTGTCTGGATTGTTTGGCAATAACCCATGATACCCACAAGGTCGCTCCTGTTTTTATAGCAATACCGAGCATAAACGCCCCTCAAAAAGGGCAAAAGGCGAAGTTAGGGCCTATCCCAGAACTCCGGCATGTTTCAAGGCGATGTAAGCAAATTGCAAATGAATAAAGGCCAAGTAGTTGCCGACTTTCTTTTCCCAGCGGATAAGGAGACGCCGCGCGCGGTTCGTCCAGGAGTGGCTGCCTTCGACTACCCAGCGACGTGCGCGTTGGCCAGCACGACGTTTGGCTTGGACTTCGCCCTTGCGCGGAATGTGCAAGATGTATCGCAGACGCCGTGCGAACGCCTCCGTGGACTCGGCACAATATCCTTTGTCCAGGCAAAGATGTTGTTTGCGCCGTCCGAGCACCTTGGGACGCCGCACGGGCACCGACCGCAACGTGGCACGCAACAGAGTGATGTCGTGCGCGTTCGCGCCGGCGACTGCAATGCCGATCGGCACGCCACGGGCGTCGGTCACGACAGATCGCTTGACTCCAAGCTTACCGCGATCGGTGGGGTTTTTGCCGGTTTTTTTCCCCGCCCAACGGCGCCTTGGTCATGGAGCCGTCCAATGCTTGCCAACGCCATGCGATTCCGCGTTGTGCGTCATATGTTTGTAGACACTTCTTCCAGAATCGGTGGAAGACTCGCCGTTGACTCCATTCTTGAAAGTACCGATGCACCGTGCTCGGCGCACCGAACTGCGGCGGCAACGCTTTCCACTGGCAGCCCGTCCGCAATAGATAGAAGATTCCGTTGGCAACGCCTCGCAGATTCACGCGAGGCCGACCGCCCTTCCGACTGCGCCGATACCTTGGCAGCAGCGGCTCAAACCGCCGCCACATTTTCTCCGGCATCTGCGCAAACCGACCGTACCAATCGCGACGCATACCCACCTCCATGCAAAAAACAGGTGACATCCATATCCTGTTCTACGCCTGTGGTGGCTTTTTGTTCAGTTTCGGGATAGGCCCTTACTTATGATCACGAAATACCCGGGTGCCTTGGACGAAGGCGAGAATATGGCGTCGGACGGCCGGTTCGATGGACACGGCGCCCCGCAAAAAAATTCCAATTGGC
>CAIKBP010000083.1 GCA_903825695.1 uncultured Verrucomicrobiota bacterium | reverse complement strand
GGTATCGTCTTGGAAAGCGGATACCTCGAACGCCACGGCGACAATTGGGCGTAACCCACCTGCTGTGCCCCACCGGACAGGAATGCCCCGCAAACCGGGGCGCGATGTGATTGAAACGACAGAATTGGATCATTGTCGGACTGCTGGTGTTGGGTTGGATCGTTTTCATCGGCCAACCGACAGCAACGTCCGCTAAACTTCGCATGGTGTTCGTTCGGTTATGCACACCGTTCGTGCGGCTGGGAGATTATGTCCCTGTCATCCGTTCAAACCGCGAATTGTCGAAGGAAAACGACCGTCTTCGCGCTGAGAACGATCGCATGCGCCAACTCGAGCGCGCACTTGTTGAAACCGCCGCCGAGAATCAACGCCTGCAACGATTGCTTCATCTTGGAGGCCACACCGGTCTGCGAATCATCGGCGCCCATGTCATCAGCCGCGACGCCTCGAATTGGTGGAAAACCATCCAGCTCGACCGCGGAAGCGACGATGGCGTGCGTATCAATCGCCCCGTTCTCAATGCCGACGGACTGGTTGGCAAAGTCATTGCCGTCACACATGGCGAGAGCCGCGTGCTACTGCTGCTCGACCCCAACTGCAAAGTCAGTGCGCTGCTGCAAAAGACCCGCGAGCCGGGCGTCGTCGCCGGCCCGGAGACCGCATTCAACCGCGAGCCGGTGTGCCGCATGACGTTCGTAGACCGCAACGCAAAGGTGACCGCCGGCCAGACTGTCATCACATCGGGGTTGGGAAGCGTGTTCCCGAGGGGGATTCTTATCGGCACCGTCATCGATTCGCGCATGAATCTGCAAACCGGCATGTACCAGGACGTGGACGTGAAACCTGCAGTGGATTTCAAGCGGCTTGAGGAAGTGGCGGTGGTTCTCGGACAGGAATAGGTCATGATTCTAACAGTTCTAATCACTTTGACGTTTCTGACGGCGGCGCTGCAAGCCGCATTGCCGTCGGCATGGTGGCTCGGTGGGTTGCGCCTCGAATTGCTGCCGGCGCTTGTAGCCTGCGGTGTTTTGATGTTGTCGCGATATCCGGTGTCGGCGCTGGCGCTGGCGATCATGGCTGGGCTGGCCCAGGACGCGTTGTCGGCAACGCCATTTGGCCTGACGGCACTGGCCTACGGGAGCGCAGCGGTGGTGATTCTATTGCTGGATGAGATCCTTGATCCGGAATTGCCATGGGTCCAGATGACAGCGGGCGCAATTGCCTCGGCGACTGCGGCGGCGGCAGCCTGCGCGTCACTGGGATTTAGTGCGGGCACTGTCGGCAAGCTAGTTGTGCTGGCTCTCATCAGCGCCGTGATTACGCCTCTTGCGTACATGCTGCTTGCACTTTTCCGCCGGTGGCAAGAATCGTTTGACGCATGATCATCAGCGCGCCATTTCAAGGCAAAGAGCCGCGTCTACGCGTGATCAGCATCGTAGTAGGTCTCGGGTTGCTGCTGCTGCTGGCCGCGCTGTGGAATGTTCAGGTGCTGCACGCGACGCACTACGACAATCGCGATCAGGCACAGTCGCTCCGAAGAATCCGCATTCCATCGGCGCGTGGCGATATTGTGGACCGCAATGGCGTCGTATTGGCAAATAACCGGCGTAGTTTCGACATCGTGATGTATCTGGAACAACTCGATCACCCGTCAAAGCGGCAAGACGTCGTGCGGATAGCATCGGAAACGCTGGCCGCCATCAATCGAACGCTCGGCACCGCAGTCACGCTCAGCGACCGTGATGTGCGCATCCATTACGAGCAACGCCGTCCATTGCCGCTGACCGTGATGCGCAATGTCTCGACGAACATCGTCGCGGAGTTCGTCGAACGGGTCAACGAACTGCCCGGCGCTGACTTGATTGTCACGCCCGTGCGCCAGTATCCGCACGGTTCGCTGGCCGCACACCTGCTTGGCTACGTGGGAAAACCTCGGGGAGGGCCTGACGATGCGGAACAGGAGTTGGAGCGCTTTTATTATTATCAACCCGACACGGTGGGCGAGCAGGGAGTCGAACGCGCGTGTGACGAGTTCCTCCGTGGCACCCCCGGCGGAAAAACAATCCGAGTCGGCCCGCGGGGCAGTACCGTCGGCGTCGTAGGCGAAAAACCGGCCCTTCGCGGCAATCGCGTAGTGCTGACGCTGGATGCGCACGTCCAGGACATCGTTGAGGAGGCGCTGGGAAACGTCCCTGTGCCTGCCGGTAAGGAACTGCGCGGCGCGGCGGTGGTGCTTGACCCACACACAGGAGAGATACTGGCGATGGTGTCGAGACCCACATTCGATCCAAACATCTTCAATCCCGGCGTTCCCGCCAAAACTGTGAATGCCCTACTGAGTGACAAGGAGCGCAGTCCGATGCTGAACCGCGCGATTGGCGCACGTTACGCGCCGGGTTCGACGTTCAAGACAATCACGCTCCTGGCGGGATTACAGTCGGGTGTGATTACGCCGCATGACACCGTTGTGTGCCAGGGCGAAATGCGGATCGGCAACTGGCCGCGACCGTTCAATTGCTGGAAGAAGCACGGGCATGGCGTGTTGGACATGATGGGCGCGATGCGACAGTCGTGCGACATTTGGTTCTACCAGCGCGGGATGGCTGTAGGCGTCGATCGGATCGCAAAGATGGCCATGGAGATGGGCTTGGGGCAGCCGACTGGCATCGATTTTGGCCATGATCTGGACGGTGTTGTGCCGACGCCTGAATGGAAACGCCAGCACATCGGTGAACGATGGTGGAACGGTGACACGGCACAGATGGCGATCGGCCAGAGTTTCCTGTTGGTGACGCCGCTGCAAATGGCGAATGTCGCCGCCACGTTCGCCAACGGCGGCACCGTACTGCAACCGTTCGTTGTCAAGCGCATCGAATCG
>CAIKBP010000082.1 GCA_903825695.1 uncultured Verrucomicrobiota bacterium | reverse complement strand
AGGAGGGAAGCTGTTCAGCCACCGCCCGCAAAAACTCGTAGCTCGGAAACAACGCCATATAATTGCCCCGTCGCGCTGCAACCGTCGTGGCAATGATCTCAGCAATTTTTCCATAATGCGCCGCACGAGCGCGAAAAGTCGTCAACACACTCGGCACCACCATAATCTTGCGGTTCTCGCGCGGGAACGGAGACGAAAACTCCGCCGCATCGGTGCGCTTCGTATCAAACCCAAGCATCTCACGATAAAACTCAAACGGCTCGAGCGTTGCCGACATCGCAACGACGCTGTGAAACCCATCCAACCGCGGCGCGAGTTGTCGTGACGGGTCTTTGCAGGGGATGTTTAACGACTGACCATTCGTTGGATCGAAGAAGCACGCAAACTCTTCGCCTGCAAGCCCCTCGCTTGGCGGGATCATGACCAGCACGCTGCAGAACTGGCCGAAATCCGCAAGGAACTCATCTACGGGATCATCGGGGATCGCCCGACCGCGCGCGACCTTGTCGAGCATGTAACGGACGGCGAGCTTGTCTGCCGCAGGCTTCAAATCTTCAAAGAACCCATGTGGCGGTTCTATGAGAAACTTACCATCTCCAACGGTTGCCGATGCGCTTTCGGCCTGATTGTCTTCGTCACCGCCATGCCTCGCGGCAACCGAGTCGAAGAACTCGCAGAGCAGCCCCAGAAACTCGCGGAAATCCTTGGCGAGCGAAGGCTCGACGTGCCGCAGGTTTGCCGCCAGTTCCTCGATTTGCCGGCGTTGCAACGTCGGCGAGTAGTAATCCATCGCCCGCTGCACAAGATTGTGCGCCTCGTCAATCACGAGCACCGCGTCCGAGTAATCGGCATCGAGAAAGAACCGGCGGAAATAAACCTGTGGGTCGAACACGTAATTGTAATCGCAGACAATCACATCCGTCCGCTCCGACTCCATCAACGCGAGTTCAAACGGGCATACCATCGCGGCATGACCCGCATCTATCATCATCTCGGGCGTGACCAGCCGTTCCGCCAGCAACCGGTCGAGCACGCCCGTCCGCTCGGTCTTGGCCAACATGTTCTGCAGGTACGGACAAAACTCCTCGCGGCAGGCGTACACCGAGTTAATGCACATCTTTTCGCGAGCGCGGAAGAACACGGCGGTAGGAGGAGCATTGACCGCTGCTTGGTCTCCTTTCAACCCCTCACCAATCCTTTCGCCTTCGCTCTTCGGGCTACGGCGAACAAGTCGGATTCCCTCTCCCCTTGGCGAGGGGAGAGGGTCAGGGTGAGGGCAAGCCCCCATCCTGCGCAACGTTTCATGCGCCATTTGTTGCTGGGTGTTCTTGGCTGTCACGAAAAACACGCGCTTGTCGTGCGCCAACGCATGTTTCAACACCGGATATAACGCGCCCGCCGTCTTGCCAATGCCAGACGGCGCCGACACCATCAAATACCGCCCTTTTGCCAATGCCCGCTCGACTGCGGCGATCATTTCGTCCTGATATTTCCGTGGCTTGGGGTGGGGGAAGGCCAGATCGTCAGCAAACGCCCGCCGCTCGCCACAACGTCGTTCCTCGGCACGCGCCTGATCAATCAGCAACCGCACGCGTTCGGCGATGAGTTGTTCGCAATCGGAAAACGGTCCGCGCACCTCGATTTTCCTGGAAGCGCCGTCGGCAACATTGATAAACACCATCCGCCCGAGTACCCCTCCCGTAGGAGCGACATTTTGCTTCGCATGTCTCGCAGACTCGGCTTTGTCGCGACTGGATTCCTGTTGGACAAAGAAGCAATACAACCTTAACTGCTCGACGTAATGCGGGTACGCATTCGCGTCAATCGCGCCGAACATCAATGGCGGCAGAACGACTGACTTGATCTCCTCAATCACGCATGGCTCGCCGTTGCCGGGTGGATATACCCCGTCAATCCGCCCCGAAATTGTCGCCGCAAAACCGTCCACAGTCGCCTTGTAGCGTACAGCAATCTCTTTCGCATAACCCGCGTGTTGACGGGCCTGTGCGCGTTGACGTTCAACGTGCGCCTCGCGTCCGAGCGCCATCCTTGTCCAAATGCTTAAACCCGCGACGCGCCCGACTCGCAATGGCTCAGCCAAAAGATCGCCAACGCCGAGCGAGATTTTCTTTTTTGCCAAATCAATTTTGACAGCCATCGCAGAAGCAGAATACAGGAGCCATAATACAGGGGACAGAAGATTTACCCGCCGCAGGCGGGCAGAGGGCAGAAGATGGCGGCGGAAACGGCGTGACAGGCCCGGCGGATCGGCTATGATAATTTGTGGCAATTGGGGATGTTATGCAGAAATCACATAAGATGTAGTTAAGTGTCTTCGTAATAGCAAAAATGGAAGCATTCTGATCGATGACTCGTCTGCGAATCGCGTTCCTTTGTGCAGCGACAGGAGTTGCAATCGCCGGGGCGGTTTTTTTCGCTGCCATCGCCAGATCTACTTCGTCCACGGCAGGAATCGGCTTTCTCTTTCTTCCTTTTTGGTCCGCCCCATTTGCTGTTCCGTTTTTCATCTTCGGCTATTGCGTTCCGGACTTGGTCAACTGGATCAAAAGAAAACCTGCAGAAGTTTCTGGATGGATGCTCGTGCGCGCGATTGTCCCAATACTTTTGGCGATCTGGGGAATCTCTTACGTAACTTGGGGTATCGTTTTCACAACCACGGTTAACGCTGTGCGGACGATGAGTGAACCGGAACTTAAGACGTTTCTTAAAGAGTCGAAGTTAAGGAATAATAAGTTTGCGCTGGGTGCTCTGGCCGAAAACCCGAATGCATCGCCGGCGCTCCTTGATCAAGTGGCTCGTATTCCAGACCACAAACTACATGAGCGAATGGGATCAATCTGGCCTGTGATGGGAAGTAACGGGCATGGCTTAGCAGTCATGCGCCTAATTGCCAGACATCCAAATGTTTCGGAATCCACTCTAGTCTGCCTCTCAAAGAGCACCGATCACTACGTGCTCAGTGACATAGTCGCAAACTCGAAAACTCCAACCCCTATTCTCCGTGAAATCGCCCAAAATGGCGATTATCTTATCAATTGGGGTCTGGCATATAACTCCAAGACCCCCTCCGAAATCCTTAATAAAATTGCCGATACTGGCGACGAGTATGCGCGTTCATCTGTTGCTCTAAACAGTGGGACGCCCGTTAAAACACTAGTTCAGTTGGCTAAGGATCCCATTTGGCACGTTCGGCGAGATGTCGTCTCAAATCCTCATACGCCGAGTGAAACCATCACAAGCCTTCGCAACGATCCGGACGAACGTGTTCGGAATTTGGTCAATTACAAGATTGGCATAAGAAAGTAATCGGGGTCACGATGTACCCGCCGGTTCCCAAATGTTCACTACATGAGTTTTGACAGCTATCGCCGCTAACCATACAGTAGTCAAAATGCGGCAAAAACTTCTCGTCCTTTTTTATATTCTGGCTTCTGGCTTCTGGCTTTTGACCCCTGCCGTTTCCGCCCCGTTGCCCACCTTCGGCGATTTCAGCCGCGTTGACCGTGAACGGCGCTCATCTGGCCAATTGCAGACGGCCGAGTCGCTCGAACTCACGCACGTTGATCCCGCCTTGATTCTCCGCACTGCCGACCAACACCGGGATGACCCGCAAATCCAGTGGGGCGCGGCGGAGTTACTCATTGATTGGACGCAGAAACAGCCGCAATTTGAAACAGCGTTGGCCGTGAGCGGCACCAATGCCGCTATTGCACTGCGGTTCGGCTGCGCGGCGGCTAGGGCAGGGCAGTCCGACATCGCACGGACATGGCTACGGCATTGTCAAAACGTTGATCCGACCAATGCCGTGCCGTGGCTGGCAGATTTGTGGTTGTCCCAGAAGGAGGGCACGACCGCCAAGTTCCAATCACCAACGACAGCAACCCAGTTCCATGAGTACGCCGCCGAAGCGACCCGGGCGCGGATTCGTGTGCTTGAAACGGCGGGTTATTCCGCATACGCGGCTCGCCGCATCGGCTTCGAAACTGAAAAGCCCCTGTTGAGCATGGTGCACGAGTTGGTAAGCGCCAAGACAACCGAACCCGCCCGCTTACTGGCGTATGCCGCCGTATCCATGCAACATGGGACGTTCCTGATTACCGAACTCGTCGGTCAGAGTTTGGAAAAGACGCTGTTGACGGCACAAGCCACCGCATCCACCAATACCGAGGCGGTCGCAGCACGGCTTGAACAGTTGACTGTACGCCGCAACCAAATCAGACAACTCGTCACCGACACAGGACGATTCGTCGTGGACAACGCTACAGAGGCTGAGATGGTGCAGTACTACGACGATGTTCTTACATTCAGCGAGGAAAACGCCATGAAACGCCTCGCCAAGACCGTGAAGAAATGATCTCCGCCAATCAGCGGATCGGTTTCGGCTTGATCGTGCCTTGAATGGCCAAGTTGAGCGCATCGGCAATGGTTCGCACGAAGCGGAACTTCAATTTGTGCCGAACTTCGGTCGGTATATCGACGAGGTCTTTCCGGTTCTGTTCGGGCAAGATCACGGTTTTCACGCCAGACCGCGCCGCTGCTAGCACTTTCTCCTTGATGCCACCCACGGGCAGCACTTTCCCGCGCAACGTAATCTCACCAGTCATCGCTATCGCGGGGCGAATAGGCCGACGTGTCACCAGCGATGTCAATGCCACGGCGATCGTCACGCCTGCCGACGGTCCATCTTTCGGGATCGCACCCGCCGGCACGTGAATGTGGATGTCGTTTCGGACAAACGCCTTCGATTCCACACCTAGTTGCTGGGCGTGAGAGCGGACGTAACTCATCGCGGCCATGGCGCTCTCGCGCATCACATCGCCGAGCGAGCCTGTAAGCACGAGGGTGCCTTTGCCCGGCATCGCTGTCGCTTCGATGAACAGGATGTCGCCGCCGGCGCTCGTCCATGCCAACCCAAGCGCCACACCCGGTTCCGTCGTCCGTTCCGCCATGTCCTGAATGAATTCCTGTGGACCAAGAAAATCCTTCAGGTTCTTTCCAGTCGCGATCACCCCTCGTGCGTGGCCTTCGACGATACGCCGTGCAGTGCGCCGGCAGATCGTGGCGATCCCGCGTTCGAGATTGCGGACGCCAGCCTCGCGCGTGTAGTGGCGCACGATGCCAGTCAAAGCGCTGTCACGCACAGCCAACTGTTTTCCAGTCAACCCGTGCTCCACGAGCTGACGCGCTACCAGATATTTTCGTGCGATGTGCAGCTTTTCCTGTTCCGTGTAGCCCGGTAATTCAATGACCTCCATGCGGTCGCGCAACGCGGGTGGAACCGGATCGAGCAGGTTTGCCGTGGTGATGAACATCACCCGCGACAGGTCGAACGGTACCTCCAGATAATGATCGGAGAAACTGTTGTTCTGTTGCGGGTCGAGTACCTCCAGCAATGCCGCGCTCGGATCGCCACGGAAATCCGCGCCGACCTTGTCGATCTCGTCGAGCATGAAGACCGGGTTGTTGCTCTCGGCTCGACGTAAACCCTGAAGTATCCGCCCCGGCAATGCACCAACGTAGGTGCGTCGATGACCACGGATCTCCGCCTCATCACGCACGCCTCCGAGAGAGATGCGATGGAACTTGCGGCCAAGAGCGCGCGCTATGCTCCTGCCGAGTGAAGTCTTGCCGACGCCGGGCGGGCCGACGAAGCAAAGGATTGGCGCTTTACCAACGACCGCGCCACCCTGGGAATCGCTCCTTAGCTTAAGGACGCTCAAATACTCCAGGATGCGTTTCTTGACCTGATCGAGATCGTAGTGGTCTTCGTTGAGGATGCGCCGAGCGTGCGCAATGTCCATTTTATCTTCGGTGGATTTGCTCCATGGCACCGTTATCAACCAGTCGAGGTATGTGCGAGCAACCGTGTACTCCGCCGATGCTGACGGAATCGTTGCCAGTCGGTCCAATTCTTTCGTGGCGACCTTTTTCGCCTCGGGTGGCATCTGCGCGGCCTCGATCTTATCGCGCAACTCGGCGATCTCCATGCCGCCCTCGGCGCCAGCGCCAAGTTCCTTTTGGATCGCCTTGAGTTGTTCGCGCAGGAAAAACTCGCGCTGCGTCTTGGTCAACGCTTTGCCGACCTTGTCCTGGATTTCGCTGCCAAGGGCCAGCACCTCGCGCTCGCGATTGATGGCGGTCGTCAGGATCTCCAATCGTTTCTTGACGTTGACGGTCTCAAGCAACTGCTGTTTCTCCGACAAGGAAGTGTTCAGTACGCTTCCAATCAAGTCAGCCAGCCGCCCCGGGTCCTCTATATTGGCCGAGGCCACCTTCAATTCCTCTGGCAACGAAGGAGAAAGACTGACTATTTCCTGGAATTGATTGGCGGCATTTCGCGCCAGCGCGGTCAACTCAATGCTGTCCTCGGTCTCGTCCTCCATCGGCGCAACGCGCCCCACCAAATACGGCTCCTCCGATTCGATCTGCAGGATTTTGCCCCGTTTCTGGCCCTGGATCAGCACACGCACGCTTTCATCGGGGAACTTCAACATCCGAACGATGCGCGCGATGCACCCAAACTCGTTGAGTTGATGGCCGCGAGGATGCTCAACTTCGGGGTCTTTCTGCAATGTAACGATCAGCAGACGATTGCCTGCCACCACGTCGTCGATCAGTTTCGTGGAAGCGCCGCTTGTGACCAGCAGCGGCACCGTCATGTGCGGAAATACCACGACGTCGCTCATCGGCAAGACCGGCAAACGCGACGGAATCTCCGCCGAAACCGAGCGCGCTACGCCATCCGCCGTCGGCTTATTCTCCACGCCTGTTAACTTGTCGGCCTCAGCCATGTCTGGTTAGTCCCCATTTCTAGACGCCACTCCGCCTCGTTGTGTCCGCCCTCCACATAACCATGCACAATCGCAACGGCGTCAGTCGACTCCCTCAATGACCACGGTCACCACCGCCTGCGCCGTCCTGGTCGCCTTCGGCAGATCAATTTGCAAAAAACCGTTGTCGAACACTGCGTGCGCTCGATTGCCATCTACCGAAACGGGAATCACGATCCGCCGCTCAAAAAATCCGTAGTCAATCTCCATTTGTCGGAATTGACATCGACCCGTACGACACGGATCGCGCCGGTGCCCGCGCACTGCCAACAAGCGCTCGTCTAACGTGATCTCGATGTTGTCCCGCTCCACGCCAGCGAGCTCCAGCCGAACCACCAACCGATCTGCTGTCTCATACACGTCTGCATTCGGCGTCCATGCCCCGTGCGACACCGGCAAACCCAGATACGCGATCGTGTGATGCATCGATGAATTCAATAGTGTTCCCATGGAGCCGTACAAATATTGGTTTATAATAAGCGCGCGCGCCTGAAAACGCAAGCCAACCTGTCCGCATCAGCAAGCTTGGTGGCGCCGGCCCTGCAGGTTTTGGGTTGCCCAGCTTGTCGGCGGAGCTTAGAGTTTGGTTCGCGATGAAACTGGCCATTGCCCAGATCAACACGACCGTCGGTGACTTGCGCGGCAACGCCGCCAAGCTGCTGGAATTTTATCGCCGGGGCGTGGAGGCGGGTGCCGATCTGGTTATCGCTCCGGAAATGGCGATCACGGGTTATCCACCCCGCGATTTACTGGCGAAACGCCGGTTCGTCGCTGACAATCTGCAGTCCCTCAATGAACTGGCGGGACAGATTGGGAAGACGGCGCTGCTGGTCGGCTACATCGAAGTCAATCCGCAACGGCCCGGCAAAGAGTACTTCAACGCGGCCGCTCTGCTCCGTGAAGGCAAGATCGTAGCCAAACGTTTCAAGACGCTGTTGCCCACCTACGACGTGTTCGACGAAGACCGTTATTTCCAGCCCGCTGAATCCAACGAGCCATTTGTTCTCAACGGCCGCCGAATCGGCCTGACAATCTGCGAAGATATTTGGACTGAGGATTACCTGCCGGCGCAGCTTTATCAGCGCAACCCTGTGGAGGAACTTCTGCGAGGGAAGGGCGGGGCGCAAATTATTTTCAACATTTCCGCTTCACCCTACCATCTCGGCAAGGAGAGCATTCGTTTCCACATGCTGCAGGCGGAGGCTAAAAAACACCGGGTACCGCTCGTGTACTGCAACCTCGTTGGCGGCAACGACGAACTCATCTTCGACGGCAATAGCATGGTCTTTGACGGCAGCGGCAATCTTCTCGCAGAGGGTGCCGCCTTCCAAGAGGATCTGGTTGTAGTTGACCTTGACGCACCAATCACCCCTGTCCGCCGAAGCTCGCCCCGAAAGCTTTCGGGGCAAGGCGAAGGCGGAAATCACCAATCACAAGTCTCCAGTCTCCAAGATGCTCTCGTCCTCGGACTGCGCGACTATGTGCGCAAATGCGGATTCAAGTCGGTCGTCCTCGGCCTCAGCGGCGGGATCGATTCAGCCGTGACCGCATGTCTCGCCGCCGACGCACTCGGTCCGGAAAATGTCACGGGCGTTTCCATGCCGTCACAGTTTTCATCGAAAGGCAGTATCGACGACGCCCGCGAACTGGCCAGGAATCTCGGCATACACTGGGAAACGATTCCCATTCAGGCCACATTCGAGGCCTACAAAACGGCATTCAAGGAGCTGTTCAAGGGATTGCCCGAAGACGCGACTGAGGAGAATATTCAAGCCCGCATCCGTGGTACGATCCTGATGGCGCTCTCCAATAAGTTCGGGCACATGTTGCTGACCACGGGCAACAAATCGGAGCTGGCAGTTGGTTACTGCACGCTCTACGGCGACATGGCGGGCGGCCTCGGAGTCATTGCTGACGTTCCGAAGACGATGATATACGAACTGGCACGGCATATAAATGGCGAGCACCACGTCATTCCCGAAGCGTCGCTGAAAAAACCGCCGTCTGCCGAGTTGCGACCGAACCAGACCGACCAAGACACGCTTCCGCCATACGATGTCCTGGATGCGATCCTGAAGAAGTACGTCGAGGAATCGAAGTCCGCTGCCGAGATCGTCGCCGAAACGAAGTTCGACGAGAAACTTGTGCGGGACATCGTCCGCAAGATCGACCTCAACGAGTACAAGCGCAAACAGGCGCCGCCGTGCCTGCGGGTCACGACCAAAGCCTTTGGCATCGGCCGCCGTGTCCCCATCGCACAGCAGTACGTCGAGAGATAGCGCTGCGCTATTGGGTTCCCAGCTTTGCCAGCAGGCCTTTTCGTCGCGCGACCTGGAACATGCGGCTGAAGATCAACGCACCCGCCGCCAGATAGAGAAGATTCAATCCGAACGCCGCCCACAGGTGACCAACTGGCATGCCTTTGTTCTCCAGCACCTGTCGCATACCTTCAAAGACGTGGGTGGCAGGAATTGCCAGCGACACGGGTTGCAGCCATTTCGGAAGAATGCTGAGCGGATAAAACACCGCGCACACCGGCTGAATCAGAAACGGAATGCCCCACGCCAGCGCTTCGGCGGATTGCCCCAAGCGCACGATCAGCGCCGTGGTCATCATGCCGATTGCCCAGCCCATCAGCAACAGATTGACGAAGAGCGGGATCAGGCTGATGCCCATGATAAAGAGATTGAACGAGTATAGACTGAAGGCAAGCACGGTCAGCAGCGCGACGATCACCATGATCTTGACGAAACCCACTGCGTACGTCGCCGCGATGAATTCGCTGACGCGAATCGGCGCCACGAATATGTTCAACAGATTGCGCGCCCAAACATCTTCCAGAAACGAAATCGTTATGGCCTGCTGAGAACGATATAGGATGTCCCAGAAAATCATCGAGCCGATCAGGAACGTGATGTAACTGGGCACGGCCTTCCCGGCCTTGAGCAGATACATGGTTACGAATCCCCAGACCAGCAGGTCCATCACCGGCCAGAAAAACATCTCAAGGATTCTCGGCATGCTGCGCGTGTACAGAAACGTGTACCGCAAAATCAATGCGCCAACCCGTCGCCAGTTCATTCTGCCACCTCACCCAGCAAATCGCCGCCGCGCGCCACACGTATGAACACCTCTTCTAGAGAATTCTGCTGAAACTTCTCAACAACCTGACGCGGCGCGCCTTCGGCGATGATGCGACCCTTGTGCATGAACAGCACACGGTCGCACACCTCCTCTACGTCGCGCATGTTGTGTGAGGTGTAAATCATCGTGGTGCCCTTCTCGTGCTGAACACGTCGCAGAAGTTTCCGGACTTTGTCGGCGATGTCGGGATCGAGGCTTGCTGTGGGTTCATCCAGCATCAGGAGTTCGGGATCATTCAGCAACGCTTTGCACAGATTCACGCGGGTCGACTCACCCGACGACAAATGCCCGGTGATTTTGCCGCGCAGATGGGTGATTTCAAACAATGCTAGCAACTGCTCAACCTTTTCCCGCCAACCTTTGGCTCCGTAAATCATGGAAAAGACCAGTAAGTTTTCCCACACCTTCAGGTTGGATGGCAACCCGGTGTAGGCCGATGAGAAATTGCAGCGCTGCAGTATCTCTATACGATGTTTCTCTAGGTCCTGTCCGAAAACCCGCACCGTTCCTGCTGTTGGTGTCGTTAGACCGAGAAGAACCTGAATGGTCGTCGTCTTGCCTGCGCCGTTGGGCCCCAGCACGCCGACGATCTCGCCGCGTCGGACATCGAACGACACATCAGCCACCGCCACTGTGCCATCGAACTCCTTCCGCAAACGCTCGACTTGAACAATCGCTTCAGACATAAGCTTGCACCAATTCAACCGGGTGCAGGTACGATACCACATTTCACTTCTCCGCAAAACCTGCTAGAGTCTTAGCTAATTCCGTGAAGCCCAAGCACGAATACTCCGACAAGCTTTGGCAGGAGGCGACTCGGCTGATGCCCGGCGGCGTTAACTCGCCTGTGCGGGCGTTTGGCGGCGTCGGCGGAACGCCTTTCTTCACGCAACGTGCCAAAGGCTCGCGGCTTTGGGATGTGGACGGCAATGAGTACATCGACTACGTCTGTTCGTGGGGGCCGATGATCCTTGGCCACGCACATCCTAAGGTGGTCCGGGCCGTGCAGGAAGCCGCGCGTGATGGCACGAGTTTCGGCACGCCAAATTCGCGCGAGATTCGGTTGGCACAACTTGTTTGCGAAAGTTTTCCGTCAATCCAGAAAGTGCGATTCGTTAATTCCGGCACAGAAGCCACGATGACTGCGATTCGACTGGCGCGCGCATTTACCAAGCGAGATAAGATCGTCAAGTTTGAAGGTTGTTATCACGGCCACGCCGATTCGCTGCTGGTGAAGGCCGGCTCCGGTACCGCGACGTTCGATGTGCCCGACAGCGCCGGCGTGCCTGCCGATTTCGCTCGTAACACGCTCACTCTGCCGTTGAACGATTTCAGCGTGCTCGATCGCGTTTCATGGAAGGAAATCGCCTGTGCCATCATCGAGCCAATTCCCGCCAACATGGGATTGATTCCACTGAAATCCGGTTTTCTCCAAAAACTACGAGATCTGACGCAGAAGAACGGCGTAATTCTGATTTTTGATGAGGTCATTAGTGGTTTTCGCGTTGCACGCGGTGGCGCACAAGAGCTTTACGGGATCCAATCTGATCTAACGACACTCGGCAAAATCATCGGCGGTGGATTACCCGTCGGCGCGTTTGGCGGACGCGCGGACATCATGGACATGCTCGCGCCGAATGGTCCGGTCTATCAAGCGGGCACACTCTCCGGAAACCCAGTTGCGATGGCGGCCAGCATCGCGACGCTCGAGGAATTGTTCCATGCCGGTACTTACAAAAAATTGGAGCAGTCCAGCTCGGCTCTTTGCGACGAGATGAAAAAGGTAGTGCCGGGTCAACATGCGCGGGTCGGTTCGTTATTTTGCACTTTCTTCACTGACCGCGAGGTTATTGACCAAGCCGGCGCAAAGAGGAGCGAGACGAAACGGTACGCCAAATTCTTCCACGCGATGCTTGAACGTGGCGTGTATCTGGCGCCGTCACAGTTTGAAGTTGGTTTCATGTCTATGGCGCACACGGAAGCCGACATTGAGCAAACGTTGCAGGCGGCAAGAGAAGCTGTGAAAGCGCTATGAAACTTGTCATTGCCATGACCGGCGCAAGCGGTGCGATTTACACGCAGCGCTTGCTCGACAATCTCGACCCGAAGCGACATGAGATTCATTTTCTCGCTACAAAGCATGCCCGAGAAGTGGCGCAGCTCGAATTGCCGAAGGGCAGGCTGATGGTGAATCGCGCGGTGAAGCAGTACCGCGAAGATGATTCGATGTTTGTGCCGTTCGTCAGCGGCTCGGCGAAGTTCGACGCGATGGTTATCATCCCCGCCTCAATGGGAACAATTGGCCGCATCGCCAACGGCGTTTCCGACACCACGGTCACACGTGCTGCGGATGTGTTTCTGAAGGAGCGGCGGAAACTAATTCTCGTCCCGCGTGAATCTCCGTACAACCTGATACACCTCCGCAATATGGCGACGCTGACCGAAGCCGGTGCGATCATCATTCCCGCCAGTCCTTCGTTTTACAGCAAGCCCAAGACGACCACGGAACTGGTGGACACCATCATCGCTCGCGTGCTCGATCATCTCGGCGTCGAGCACCAATTGGTCAAACGCTGGCAGGACTCGAAATCAGCGTGACGTGCGCAAACTCGTGATTTTGCCTAACGCTTGATGCGCGCCGTACTTGTACTGTTCTCGGATCGCGAATTTGTTCTATATGGCGCGTTTGACAAAGCGGGGCAGGGCGGGTAGCATTCTTCGTTGACTTCCCCCATGTGGGGACGTAGCTCAGCTGGGAGAGCGCCTGAATGGCATTCAGGAGGTCGTGGGTTCAACTCCCATCGTCTCCACCAAGTTTTTAGGTCGCCAACATGAAACAGATATCAGTCCAATGCAGCACCAGCCGACTGCGCCGCACACGGCGCCGACGGTGAGGTGTGTCGCGAGGGCTGAACTGTTGGCATTCACTGACGTTCCTGTCCTCGCAGGATTTTCCATGACCATTAAAATTCGAAACATAGGCATCATTGCCCACGTCGACCACGGCAAGACCACGCTGGTGGATAAACTGCTACGCGAAGGCGGCATGTATCGCGTCGGCCAGGCAATGGAAGAGCGGGCGATGGACTCGATGGATCTCGAAAAGGAGAAAGGCATCACCATCAAGGCCAAGAATGCCTCTGTCCACTGGGGCGGTTATACCATCAACATCGTTGACACGCCCGGCCATGCCGATTTCGGCGGCGAGGTCGAACGCATCCTGAAAATGGTGGATGGCGTGCTTCTGTTAGTGGATGCCTTCGACGGTCCGCAGGCGCAGACCCGGTTCGTTTTGAAGAAAGCGCTGCTGCATGGATTGAAGGTCATCGTTGTCATCAACAAGATCGACCGCGAACACGCCGATGCGCACGGCGTTCATGACAAAGTGCTGGAATTGCTTTTGGAGCTCAATGCGAGCGAAGACCAGTTCAATGCGCCGTTCATCTACGCCAGTGCCCGTGACGGATATGCGGTCAAGAAACTCAAGGACCCGCATAACGGCATGACGCCTTTGTTCGAAACCATCATCAAGCATATTCCTGCACCACAGGCCGACACGAAGGCGCCATTCCAAATGCTCGTGAGCAACCTCGACTGGAGCGACTATGTCGGCCGCATCGGGATTGGCAAAGTCCTTGGCGGCACTGTCAAGATCGGCGATTCCATCGTCCGCATCGCGAAGGATGGTCATCACGAACGGATCACGGTGACCAAGGTGTTCGAGTTTAGCGGCATGAAATCCTCAGAATCCGTCGTCGCAGGCGAGGCTGGCAACATCATCGGAGTGTCAGGCTTTGAGGATCTCGCCATCGGCGATACGCTGTGCGACAATGAAGAGTGTAAGCTGATCCCGTTCGTGGAACTCGATCCGCCCACCATCCAGATGCAGTTTGCCGTCAATGACGGCCCGCTGGCCGGACGCGAAGGCAAATTCGTCACCGCCCGGCACATTCGCGAGCGGCT
>CAIKBP010000081.1 GCA_903825695.1 uncultured Verrucomicrobiota bacterium | reverse complement strand
CTTCATAGCAATGCGAGGTTTTATGGCAACGTTGCTTTGCCTCGATGAGCATTATCCTTACGCCATAAGGGCCAGGGGGAGCTATTGGACGGTCCCAGTACCCCCTGAATCGCATAAAGAACTCCATCATACCCACCAACGTACACCATTCCGTCCAGTCCAATCGCTGGTGACGAGGTAGGTAACGGCGATTGTTGATAATTCACCGCCAATTTCACTTGCCATAGCACCGCACCGTCTGCTCCCAGCACGTCGGTGCTCATGGCGTAGAGATTTCCGTCTCGCGAAAACACATAAATAGTTCCATCATCATCAAGCGCAGGAGCCGCATAGATTCCCTTCGCTAGACCCCCGTGTCCGAAGTCGTGCCGCCAGTTGAGGTTACCCTCCTTCACAGCATACAAAACATTCCCTTCCGTTCCAAAATAGACGGTTCCATCCGAGCCAATGACCGGCGTACTGCTGGCCGGATCGTTACCCGTTGTCTGGTAACTCCATTTTGTCTGTGGCGTATGAGCTTCATCAGGATAGAAGGCGTAGAGCGTACCATCACGATCTCCCAAATAAACCGTTCCATCTGAACCAATGGACGGCGACAAGCCCATTTCTTGCTGTGGAAGTCCATAACCAGATAATTCGTATTTCCAAAGTCGGTTTCCGTCAGCGTCAAATCCGTAAATTGCGGGTTCTTGCGTGACGAAGTACACGTTTCCGCTGGAGCCGATGGCCGCGGAAGATTCAACTTCCGGATAGTTGGGTGGCAGATCAAGGCGGCCATCACTGTTGAATCCTGTGGCAAGAATACCGGCAGTGCCAGTGTCGGTGACGGCATAGAAACTTGGCTCGTCGTCAAAAATGTATTCTTGTCCGAAATAAATAGTACCGTCTGTCGCCAAGGCCGGCGTGGACGTGACTTGACCTGTCAAGTAATTCTGGTCTGTAAAGACCCATTTCTCGTTTCCGTTGTCGGGATCAACCGCATACAGGGCTTGCGCTGACGAACCAACGTAAACCGTGCCATCAGAGCCGAGCGTACCATCAGAGCCAATCATCGGCGAGGACTGGAATTCGCCAGCGTTAGAGATTTCGCAGTACCATACCGGCTGGTGTACGCTCGGATCAATTGCGTACAAAAAGCAGGCGTCGGTCAGGTAGATTTTGGGGGCGCTGCCGTTGCCAATAGCAGGCGAGGAATTGATAGGAAGGTAGTCGCAAGCATATTCAGCATTCGACCATGTCCACTTGACCTGGCCGATATGGTGGTAGTGAAAACCGATGTCCACCGTGTCGGTATCTGTGGTCTGGTCCGTGCGCACCGTGTAACTCCTCAGGCCGGCATCAGCCACATTGCGGCTGCCGTGGTCAATCAGACACGTCAGCGAACCGCCACTGGCGGGATAATAATACCGCCCCAGCGGCCCCGTGACGTAGTCCGCACTCGCCGGGGTCTGGTCGTCGTGGCCGGTACTGGGGAGCGGCGAGAGGCCAACGTAGGCATTGTGATCATCCGTCACCGAATATT
>CAIKBP010000080.1 GCA_903825695.1 uncultured Verrucomicrobiota bacterium | reverse complement strand
GGCGAGAAGTAACGCTCTTTCGCGCGAGTCGGGTCCTCATCGCGGCGAACGCCGACGATGAGGCCGCCATATTTCTCGCGCTCGACGATCTTCTTGAGGTTTTCCTTGAGCAGCGCCGAGCAGCAGACGACCCGGCCGCGAGTGTGGTTCATACCTTGGGCGATTGCTTCGTCGTTGCGGGCGATCACCAGATTGAGATCCCACTCTTTCGCCAACCTATCGCGGAGTTCGACCAGTTCG
Organism: uncultured Verrucomicrobiota bacterium; assembly: GCA_903825695.1. Taxonomy (GTDB): domain Bacteria; phylum Verrucomicrobiota; class Verrucomicrobiia; order Palsa-1439; family Palsa-1439; genus CAIKBP01. The sequence goes on along the minus strand of CAIKBP010000080.1, from coordinate 8,134 downwards.
GGCATGTCGAAGCCCGTCTCCATGAAGACGCAAGGGATCGGCACGTGGCCACAGAACGCCTTGCGCGCCAGCCACACCAGCGTCATCGAATCTTTGCCGACGCTCCAGAGCATCGCCAGCCGCTCAATCTTGTTGAACGCCTCGCGGATGATGAAGATGCTTTGGTTTTCCAGTTTGTCCAGATGATCCATCGCGTATTCTTTTGTCGCTCCGGGCATTTCCCGTTGTCGAGAGCTCACGGCGAACTGTCACCGCGCGCTGTGCACAAACATCAAGCAAGTCATACCAGCGCGTACATCTTTCACAGGTTGGCTATGGGGAATCAAGTCGAATTGGGAACGAGTCCGCGAATTTGCTGGGGGCAGTTGATTGGTACCAACGCCACAGGCGGGGATGGCAGTGTAAATGATTCGTGAGAGCACCGGCTGTCTGCGGCCAGCCAATTCCGTCGAACTCGCGCGGCACGGCGGAAAAGCCTGCCTTGAAACTCGTCGGATTGACATGTCGCGCCATTTCCGTAAAATTACGCATACGTTTAATGACCATTCGGCCGTCCGTATAAACGGTCCGACGGGTCAACAGAAGGGTCGGCCATTCCATGGTAAACAAGAGATCGCCTCGGATCGTATTGCAGATGGCAGGTGGTGTCGCGCTCATCATCGCCGTCGTTTTGGGGTTGCTATACGTTGCTTCCGCACTGTCGCACGAGTCTACCGACGACGCGTTTATCGACGGGGACATTGTGCCGATAAGTCCGAAGGTGGCGGGACACATCGTGGGGCTGCGCATCCGCGACAATCAGGATGTCAAACAGGGCGATCCACTCGTGGAGATAGACCCGCGCGATTATGAAACGCGGCTCGCTGCGGCCAGGGCAGCCCTGGATGGAGCTATCGCACAACACAAGATCGCACAGATCAATCTCGAAAAATCGCGCTCGAAACTCGCCTCGCTCGAGGCCGACGTCGAACGCGCCCACGCCCAGGCGGTAGCTGCTGAAGCACAAGCGACGCGCGCTGACGCCGATTTGAAGCGCGCCCATGAACTCTTACAGACGGGCGCCATCGCGCCGCAGGATTTCGATCGCGCACAGGCAACAGCCCGCTCGGCAAACGCCGATTTGGAAGCCGCCCGCCGCAAGATCACCTCCGATGAAGCGCTGGTGGCCGAGGAATGGCAACAGTTGGTGCACGATCAGGCGCAGATCGATCTGGCGGCAGCGGATGTCGAGCAGTCGCAAGCGGCAGCAAAGTTGGCGGAATTGCAGCTTTCGTATGCGAAAATCTTCGCGCCGAGCGATGGCCGGGTGACGCGGAGGTTGGTGGAGGAGGGCGCTTACGTACAAGTTGGTCAGATCTTGATGGCGCTGGTGCCGCGTGATGTCTGGGTCACCGCGAACTTTAAGGAATCGCAACTGGCCCACATGCGGCCCAAGCAACCCGTCGAGATCCGTGTGGACGCTTATCCCGGCGTGCGCTATAGCGGCCACGTGGACAGCATTCAGGCGGGCAGCGGCGCGCGATTCAGTCTGCTGCCACCAGAGAATGCAGTGGGCAATTACGTGAAGGTCGTGCAGCGCGTGCCGGTGAAGATCGTATTCGATTCACGATCCGACGACCGCCATCTGCTTGGGCCGGGAATGTCGGCGGTACCCATTGTGCGGGTGGAAAGCATGCACGCGCATGTCGCGTTGGTTATATTTATAGTTGCATGCGTGATGGTGTGCGCGGTCGCCATTATCGCGATATTCCGCGCCGCGTTCCGCGAGAAACCGAAAACGGCGTGAGGAGATCAGCGCAGCAATGACCGCCATGCCGGAAACGCTCGCTCCGGATCAGCCGTGGCGTCCACGGCATAATCCATGGGTGATCGCCATCTCGGTGATGCTGGCGACGTTCATGGAGGTGCTCGACACATCCGTCGCCAACGTGTCGCTGCCGCATATCGCGGGCAACCTCTCAGCGACCACCGACGAGTCCACATGGGTATTGACGAGTTATCTCGTTGCGAATGCCATAATCCTGCCAGCCAGCGGCTGGCTGAGCAATTACTTCGGACGGAAACGGTTGCTGATCGCCTGCATCGCCATTTTTACCATTGCCTCAGCGATGGCCGGTGCCGCGCCGACGCTTGGGTGGCTGATCATCGCCCGTACTCTACAGGGCGCGGGCGGTGGGGCGCTGCAACCATTGTCACAGGCGATCCTGCTGGAGAGTTTCGCGCCGGCCGAACGCGGCGTGGCAATGGCGGCGTTTGGAATGGGCGTGGTCGTGGCACCTACAATCGGGCCGACGCTCGGCGGGTGGATCACCGACAGTTATTCGTGGCGCTGGATTTTCTACATCAATTTACCAATCGGGTTGCTGGCGATTCTGATGGTGCGGGCGTTTGTCGAGGATCCGCATTACATCAAGAGCGCCAGGGACCGCGCACGCGCCAATATTGACTATATCGGGTTTGGTTTCATGGCGATCTGGCTGGCAACCCTGCAGGTCATCCTGGACAGGGGACAGGAGGAAGACTGGTTCTCGGCGGGGTGGATTTGTTGGACAGCGGCGATCTCGGCGCTCTGTATGATTGCGTTCATCGTTCGCGAGTTGCGCACGGATCATCCGATCGTGGACCTGCGCATCCTCAAGAACCGGAACTTTGCCATCGGCATCGTACTTATGGCGATTGTAGGTGCCGTTTTGTATAGCACGATCGCGCAGTTGCCGCTGTTCCTGCAGACATTGATGGGGTATTCCGCCTTGCTCGCAGGCTATGCCATAAGCCCGCGCGGTATTGGGGCGCTTCTGTCGATGATCGTCATCGGCCGCATCACCAAACTCGTGGACAATCGGGCGCTCATGGTGGGCGGGTTTCTGCTGCTGGCATATTCCTCCTACCTGTTGGGCAATATCAACCTCGACATCGGCATGGCCAGCGTAATCTGGCCCAACGTCCTCAATGGTATCGCAATGGGTTTCATCTTTGTTCCGCTCACCACCGTAACGATGAGCACGCTCCGCAACGAACAGATGGGCAACGCCACCGGCATTTTCAACTTGATGCGCAACCTTGGCGGCAGCATCGGAATTTCTGCCGTCACTACGTTGATCGCGCGCTGGACCCAAGTCCATCAGGCGATGATGGTTGGCCACCTCTCGCCATACGACCCGGCGTTTCAGATCAGGACCGGACAAATTCAGCAGGCCTTGACTCCACAAGTCGGCTCGTATCTTGCCGCCCAAAAAGCCAATGGTCTCATCTACAATACGCTGGTCCAACAGGCAGGCGTCTGGGCGTTTGTGGACAACTTCCGTTGGGTCGCGTTGATCAGTCTATGCTGCGTTCCCCTTGTTCTATTTTTCAAGAAAGTCCGTCACGAGCCGACGACGGTCGTCCATTGAGCGCCGGCTCAGCAGCCAGCGAACTCCAAGCGGCAGAGAATTGATTTTTTCTCTTGCTCTTGCTATTGCTCTCGCTCTTACTCTTGCGCCCCGTGAAACGGGGTAAACTTTTTTGCGGCTAAATTAGCAGGAGCGGAATTCATGAGCACAGCGTATCAGATTATCGTGTGCGGGAGCGTTGTTCCCGATCCGTTGCAGACGTTGGAGCCAATCACGGGGCCGGCGTTGAAAAACGAAATGATGTTGCCAGCGGTGCTGGATCCGTGGGCGGCGCATGCGCTGTTCGAGGCGGCCAATCTCGCCAAGACCGCGCCCGGTAGCAAGGTCTGGCTGGTGAGTCTTGGGCCGAAAGCCAAACTCCAACAGGTCATGATGACCGTTGCGCAAAAAGCGCCATTCGAATTGGTCGCGCTCGACGGGTCGGCCAGCGGGTTCACCGAAGCGGCCGATGTCGCGGCGGCCTTGGCCGATGCAATCAAGACGATCCCCGGGCTGGACATGGCACGGCTGCTGGTATTTGGCGGTTGGGAATCGGCATCGCGCGGTGCCGGGGTGACGATGCAGATCGTTGGGGAGTTGCTCGGCATTGTGAACCAGTTTCAAGGCGTAGATCAACTCACCATCGGCGCGGATGGCTCGCTTGAAATCCTTGAACGCATCGAAGGCGGCAAACATCAGATTTCGAAGTGCGTCGGGCCGCCCGCAGTTCTTGGTTGGGCGACGGGCAACCTGCCAGAGCCGCCGAACAATCCGCAGATCGGGATGACGAACATGCGGGCAATCATGCCGGCGTTGCAGAAGGCCAAGCCCGCAAAGATCGGCGCGGGAGGCATCAAGTTCACCAGCGTCAGTCTGCCGAAACAACAACGCCAGACGAAGATCGTTAAAGACGCGTCCGACGACGAAATCGCCAAAGAACTCGTGGAGTGGAACACGAATGGATAGCCGCAAAAAGGCGCAAGAAGCGCAAGAACCATGATTGAAAAGGAAATCTTCGCTTTATGCGACAAGGTGCGGGAGGCGGCGTTTGCGCTGCATAGGTTCTTGCGCCACGGGCATTTGGAGAAGGTTTATGAGAATGGGCTGGTGCATCGGTTGCGCAAGGCCGGCATCCGCGTGGAACAGCAATACGCTCTGCAAGTGCGCGACGAGGACGGCACGGTTCTGGGCGACTACATCGCAGATCTGTTGGTTGAGGACACGCTGGTTGTTGAACTGAAAGCCTGCAAGACGTTGGCGGATGAACACGTTGCGCAATTGTTGGGCTACTTGCGCGGCTGCCGAATGGAGCACGGTCTACTAATCAACTTCGGTGCACCGAAACTGCAAATCAGGAAATTCGCCTTGTCGGAGGCGAAATGATTTTGAGCATTTTGCGCTTTTTTGCGGCTAAAAACTGAGGTGAAACATGGAGACGATTTTGGTTCTCGTACACACGGAAGCGGATGGCTCGCTGGCGAAATCCGCCCGCGAGGCGTTGCGCGCGGCAAGAACATTGAACAAAGCCATTGCCGGCTCCAGCCTTGTTGTAGGCTTGGTAGGCGAGAACGTTCAGTCGGCGGCTAACTCAATCTCCGCCAGTCCCGTCATGAAATATTTCGGCATGACTGGCGCGGATTTCGGTCAGTCGCGTTATTCCACCGATGCCGCCGCTGCCGAAGCGATCTGCAAAGCGGCTAACGCCACAATTGTCGTCGCTCCGGCGACCTCGCGTTGGGCGCGCGTGTTACCCGGCGTGGCGCAACGGCTCGGCGGGCGCGCTGACACACATGTCACGGGCGTTTCCGACGCGGATGGCAAACCTTCAATCAACCGCTGGTATTATCGCCAGCGCATGGAGGCCGTGTTGACGCGCACGCAGCGTCCGTGGTTCATGCTGATTGACCCCGGCAGCCAGACCGCATGCGATTGCGGCGCCGGCACTGCCACGGTCGAAATGGTTGCCGTCAATCTGTCCGATGCCTGCAAACGGACAACAGTGGTTGGTATTCGCGAGCCGAAGGCCGACCAACAGACGATTCGTCCCGATGCGAAGTTACTGTTCGTCGCAGGGGCAGGTTGGACAAAAAAACAGTCCGACGGCAAGACACACACCGACGATGCGGCGAAGATTATCTTGGAATTCCTCAATAAGTCGAAGGCGTCATTAGGCGGGAGCAAATCGGTGGTGGACTTGAGCGGTGAAGGACAGGCCGTGTTGCCATTCATGACGCACCTCAATCAGATTGGACAGACCGGCGCGACACCGCGTCATCCGAAAGGACTTTCGACGTGTTGCCATGGCGAAGAACCGCACGCGGTCGGCTGGCGATTCGTTAGCGAACGCCGGGCTGTCAATCTAGACCCGAATTGCGGCTGGGCGCGCGGCAAGGCCGACGTGCTCTACGTCGCCGACGCATTCGAGGTTATGCGCAAGGTCAATGCGCTGCTGGCGGGGAAGAAGTAGCCGCAGATTAACGTTTGCGTGACCGGCGCGCGCCTCGCGCGTCCGAGGCGATGCGCTTGTTATGCGTGTTCTGCCCACGTCTTTCGCCTCTCATACTTTCGATGCTTACACTGCTCCCATCGAAAGGATCAATCAACCCACCCGGCACAAAATATAGGCTGTCGTCACCAAGCCACCGAACCACCTTGATCGCTATCAGCAGCGCGGATTTCGATCCACCGACAGTGAGGGGAAGATATTCCTTTTCGAGTGGGGGCGAACCACGATGCACCAATTTATTTCTCGTCCTATATAGACGTATTGCGTCATCATACAGGTCCTTATCCTCCCTTAGCAAGGATCTCTTAATCAAATAAAGCGGCTGCTCGTGCAGCAAGTGCTTGAAGTCGTCCCGAGCTCTCAAAAGTTCATAGATGGGATCTTTCCACGCATCTTTGCCGCCGGCAGCCGGGAAGCAGACTACTCGATGATCAGTCGAACGCTCCTGCATTACTGAATCATAAGCCGAATCTAGTTTTTCAAGTGCTAGGGATTCAATTGCCATGCATGAGTATAAGATGGAGCGTCGATAATCGGACTCGACATGGGCGGAAAGTGCATCCGACAGAATTTGATTATGAACGGGGACATCGAAGTCGTCCGGAAGCGCTGCTGCTTTCTGAACGAACGAGTAAGTTAAGGCCGAACGGAATTCAAAATCGCTCAGCATATATTGCCCTTTCGCGTTGAGTTTAAGAAAGGGTGCCATTTCACTGCGTGTCAGGGCGTCCTTACTTGGAGTGTCGATAAATAATTCAATATTGCTTGAGATCAAGAATTGGCCCGATACATATCTCAACCTTGCAATGACCTTCTGAGCAAGGGCTACGACATGCGATCCTGAACAACTGACAGGTTCGCCGCGATAAGCAAAGACAATATAGTTAGAGAAGAACATATACTGGTTTTGATTCACCTGCACCGGACTCGTCCGACGATCTGCATCGCGATGCTCAAGCGCGGCGGGTGTAAGGACAGACCATCCTGGATAGTGAGTGAGGATAACCTCTAGCGGACCCCGCTCCTCTATGAGCCAAGCGATGTCAGTCTGGATTCTAACTGTAAAGAATTCCATGATTCTCTTTTTGCAAAGAAGCTTAGTATATCATCTATTCGGCCGTTGAAGATCGAGATGCCCCAATTCCAGGTCTATGTTTTCGCACCCTGTTAAAAGCGACGAAGTGAAAAGCGCGCATAACAGTGTTATCAGTCCAATCTCAGTTTGTCATATCGCCAATATTATCGGGAAAAGACAAAGTTTGAATGGTATATCCCTTTTCCCGTTCCTCATCCCAAGTTCGTTGTCATGATGCGCCGCATGCGCTGAACCGTCAACGGCATTTGGTTTATCTGCCGGCTGCGCCCCGGAAAGGATTCGGGGTAAACCCTTTTGCGGCTAACCTATCTATCAGTTGCTGCTTTCGATACGGGCGTACCTTTAGTACCAATCGCAAACAATAGAATCTTTGCAGGAGTCGAACCAGTGTTATACCCACAATGCTTCAAGTTCTTAACTTCGGCGAATGAATCTCCAGCCTTATAAGTTTTCTTGGATCCATTCTTGATTTCAACCGCTATTTCACCCTGTAATACGTAGCCGATACATTGGGATGGATGAACATGCCATCCAGTATTCTGTCCCACGGGTATCTCTACCAACAGACCGGATATTTCCGGCGTTCCACTATTGGGATATTCGATTGGCTGGCCGGCTGAGTCCGCGGAAGTCTTCAAAATCGTAGTGGCCCGGATCGGCCCTGTGTAGCCGTGCTCTGTATGACACGAACACGTTGCAAGGATACTCGCAACCGCCACAAGGATTCGAAGGTTGAAGACTTTTGATTTCATTGTGCAAAAAGATTAGCCGCAAAAATGCACAAGAGGCTCAAAATGGGCTTACGATTATTCTATTCGTCTTGTGACTCTTGCGCATTTTTGCGGCTGATGATTCGTATCTTTTTTGCGGCCATCTTCGTCGTCGTGTGTGCCGTGGCGATCAACGGACAGGACGACCCAACGGCGTTCCGTAAGCGGCGATATTCGTTTGCATGGCGAGGCTCAAGTGTTTGACCAGCTCCGCATTATACGCATGCGACGTCGTATCGGCCCAGGTGTTGGTGCCGCCGCCATCCCGATAGGCGGCGATTGCGTACCCGGGCGAATGCGCCGCAGGTGACCCGGCCTTGACCTTGGGATCGACATCGGTCGTCTTGATGGAAATGGTATTGTCGCTGTTGCGTAGAATATCGAAAGTGCG
>CAIKBP010000079.1 GCA_903825695.1 uncultured Verrucomicrobiota bacterium | reverse complement strand
GTCCTACGATGTGGTGTTTGCTTTTTGGGCGTGGTTGGCCGGGATGATTGTCATCCTGTGGTGCGTCACGCGGATTCAATACGTGGTTGATGATCGCCATCTGCATGTCGTCTGGTTCGGCATCACAGCGCGCAGGATTGTGCTGACCGACATCGAAAGTGTTCGCGCTGGCTACGCCATGTGGAATGAACATTGGTGTAACGCCTTTTGGCCATGGGGTCGATCGGTGACCATTCGCCGCAAATCGGGTTTGTTCCGCAACTTCGTAATCACCCCCAAAGATCGCAATGCCTTCATCCGCGAGTTGAAGGCAAAGATCCCGAACTTGCCTTTCTGAATCGCGTTGCGGAACGGTTTTTGTCACCGGCTCGGCCGGCGGCGCTGGTGGCGGGTATGCAGCCTGACCACGCCGCGATGGATCAAATCGGCAACGGCCAGGCCGACTTCGTGGTCGTTGCGCGCATATTGTGAAACGACCTCGATTACGTCCCGCAACCTCATCTCCTGTCTCATGTGACTTTTCATTTTCGTCCACCCACTGTATCTGACCCATGAAAGTGCAAAACGTTAGAGTTTTTCGGCCGGTCAGTAACCAAGTTCCCTGCCTGTGGGACACGCACCAAAAAACTTCTTTGCTTTACGCAGGGCTTCGATAAACACGTCCACCTCATCCTGCGTGTTGTACAGGTAAAAACTGGCGCGAGCCGTGGCTGTGATGCCGAGCTTTTTGTGCAACGGCATTGTGCAGTGATGGCCGGCACGAATGGCTACGCCTTCCTGATCGAGAAACGTCGCCAAATCATGCGGATGAATGTCGCCCACCGTGAACGCAACAAGACCAGCGCGCTGTTCAATGTCCCGCGGCCCATAGACAACAATGTCCGAAAACTCTTCAAGCCGCGCGAGCGCATACCGGGTGATTTCCTTCTCATGCTCGCGGATACGATCCAGACCGATGCGCGTCAAATAGTCCGCGGCCACGCCCAAACCGATTGACTCGGCAATGTTCGGCGTGCCCGCCTCGAACTTGTAGGGCAAATCGTTGTACACGGCGTGATCCGGCCACACTTCGCGTATCATTTCGCCGCCGCCGAGGAATGGCGGCATCGCTTCCAGAAGGTTCCTCTTGCCCCATAACACGCCGCTCGCTGTCGGACCGCACATCTTGTGGCCGCTGAAGGCAAAGAAGTCGCAACCCAACGCCTGCACGTCCACGGCCATGTGCGGGACACTTTGCGCGCCGTCCACGAGGATGAGCGCCCCTTTCCGGTGCGCCGCATCGGCGATCAGACGAATCGGATTAATCGTGCCGAGAACGTTCGAGACTTGTGTGACGGCAACAAGTTTGGTGCGGTCGGTAATGAGTTTATCGAGATCATCGAGTTTCAGCGTTCCGTCAGGATTCAGTCCAATGCGTTTGATGACCGCGCCGGTGTGCTCGCAGACCTGATACCATGGAACTGTGTTGCTGTGATGCTCCATCCACGTGATGAGAATCTCGTCGCCCTTCTTCAGATTGTTACGCGCCCAGGAATAGGCAACGAGGTTGATCGATTCGGTGGTGCCACGGGTGAAAATCACGGACTCCGGCGATTCGGCATTGATGAAGCGGGCACACCGTTCACGGGCACGCTCGTACTCCTTGGTGGCGCGCTCGGCGAGGGCGTGGATGCCGCGATGAACGTTGGCATTGTAATGAACGTAGAAATCGTTAAGCGCCTCGATCACGGCGCGCGGCTTCTGCGAGGTGGCGGCGTTGTCAAAATAGATCAGCGGTTTTCCGTGGACTTTCTGTTGCAGGATCGGAAAGTCGTCCCGGATTTCGTCGACCTCAATAGCATCGAGGATTGGATTCATTTGTGCAGCTATTTTATCCTTTCGTAACCTTGCGGTGTGCCAACTCCGCAAACTCCTTTTGTATGTTCTCAACCTTGATACGCGCCAGCACTGGTTCGATGAATGCCTCGATCAACAGTTGGCGCGCCTCGGGATCGTGGAGCCCACGGCTGCGAAGATAGAAGACCTGGTTCTCATCGAGCCGCCCGATGGTCGCGCCGTGTGTGCAACGTAAATCGTTCGACTCGATCTCCAACAGCGGACGCGAGTCACACTTGACGGTCTCGCTCAGGACCAGATTGCGATTCGCCTGATACGCGTTGGTGCCATTCGCATTCTTCTCGACCTTGATGACGCCGGAATAAACGCCGGTTGCCTCGTCGCGGTACACGTTTTTGAACAGCAAATCGCTCACCGTATTGCCGCATGTGTGATGCTGACGCGTGAACTGGCCGAACTGCTGCCGTTTTTCACCGAGGCCTACGCCGTACATGTAACTGGTGCCGCCGGGACCTTCCATCTCGCACTCGACATCGTAACGCAGGAACGATC
>CAIKBP010000078.1 GCA_903825695.1 uncultured Verrucomicrobiota bacterium | reverse complement strand
TTGGTAACGGCGTTCTATTACGTCGTGGTATTGCGCAACGGGCAACGCATGCTGGCGAGCATGATCGAGTACGCCGGGTTCAATGGCGCTGATCGGCTCGCTGTTTGTCGTAGCGGGCGGCATTCACATCAATATGAAAGGTCGTTCGACCCCCATGGTGAATACCTGTCTGCTGGCGCTGGGCGCGATCCTGTCCAACTTTATAGGCACAACCGGCGCTTCGATGGTGTTGATTCGGCCGTTTCTGCGCATCAACAAGTACCGCATTGCCCCTTATCATGTCGTCTTTTTCATTTTCATCGTCAGCAACATCGGCGGCGCGCTGACGCCGATTGGCGATCCGCCGTTGTTTCTTGGTTACCTCAAGGGCGTGCCGTTTTTCTGGCTGCTCAAAGTGCCGCAGGTGATTCTTGCCTGGCTGGTGTGCGTCAGCGCACTGCTACTGCTGTTTCTACTGATCGATGTGCGCCAGTTTCGGAAGCACAAACACGAGGTGCGTTATGCAGCGGAGGACCGGATACAATTGGAAGGCTCACACAACTTCGTTTTCCTATTCGTGATCATAGGCTTCGTATTGCTGCAGAATGCGGAATGGTTGAAAGGGATGGAAAGATGGCCCGTGTTTAAGGAAATGGGCGCGGCATTGGGATGGAGCACGGCGAAGGCGTCGGAAAGTTTCATTACGGTCGTGTCCGCCTTGCTAATGATCATCACCGCCGCCGTGGCCTACAGGTTGAGCAGTCGTGACGCGCTTCGGGGGAACGAGTTCAACTTTGGCCCGATTCGCGAGGTCGGTTTCGTTTTTGCCGGCGTTTTTGCGACGATGGTGCCCGCGCTCGACCTGTTAGAGAAACACGCTGTCGACCTCGGTATCACGACCGTCCGCCAGTTCTTTTGGGGTACGGGCGTGCTGTCTGCCGTGCTCGACAACGCGCCGACATACCTGAACTTTCTGACGGCGGCATTTGGCCTGCAACACCTGTCGTTGGAAAATCCGGCGCACATGCGGGCAGTGCTAACCGATCCGCTGTTATGGAAATACGTTGTCGCCGTTTCGTTGGGATCGGTGTTCTTCGGCGCATGCACCTACATCGGTAACGCCCCGAACTTCATGATCAAAAACATCGCGGAATCCAGCGGTGTGAAGTGTCCGGGTTTCTTCGGTTATATCGTTAAGTACACGCTGCCAATCCTAATCCCGCTGTTCATTCTGGTTTCGTGGCTATTTCTGCGCTAGGGCCGCAATTACGCCGCACGGCTCACGCGCACAGCAGAAGGGCCTTCGAGTGGGCATTTGTTCTCGCAGATTCCACAGCCGATGCAGAGGTCGCGTTCAACGTATGGCTGTTTGAGGATGACTTTCTCGCCCCGCTCGGTCTTCGCTTCGGTTTCGCGGAACCTTATGGCCTTTTCCGGGATGGGACAGTGTTCTTCGCAAACTCCGCAGTTCGTACTTTTCGCGTAAGGCAGGCAGCGGTTCTTGTCGAATGCCGCTTTACCGATTGCGGTTTCCTGTTTCCTAACGAGCGGAAGGCGGCGGATCGCGCCCGTGGGGCAAAGCTCGCCGCACAACGTGCAGTTGTACTCACAATAACCTATCCGTGGCACGAGCCGCGGCGAGAACATTCCTTCGGCGCCCGCCTCGAACATCGTTGGCTGGAGCGCGTTCGTGGGACAGACCTTCAGGCATTCACCACACCGGACACACCGGTCGAGGAATTCCATCTCGTTTCCCGCACCCGGCGGGCGGATCAGTCGCGGATGAACGCGCCTGTCGATCCGCCACGCCCACGCGACAGCCGGCATAGCAAGACCCGCGGCCACCGTGCCGATAAACAGT
>CAIKBP010000077.1 GCA_903825695.1 uncultured Verrucomicrobiota bacterium | reverse complement strand
GGTAGATTTCGGCAGCAGACGGATCGGCTTGGCGATCAGCGACGAGACCGGGACGATCGCACAGGCGATTGGTTATCTCGACGGTGGTAACTCGGATGCGGTGTCGCGCGAAGTGGCTCACGTGGCCACTGAACGCCGCGTGGAGACGATTGTGGTAGGTCTGCCGGTGCGGTTGGACGGCACCTCTAGCCGTCAGACGGAGCGGACGTTGGGCTTTATCGTGGCGTTGGAAACGGCGACGACAATTCCCGTCAAACGTTGGGACGAACGGTTGACCACGGCACAGGCCGAACGGGTGTTGCTGGAGGGTAACGTGCGTCGCCAGAAGCGCAAAGAAAAACGGGACCAACTTGCCGCCCAGATTCTCCTCCAGAGTTACCTCGAAGCTCAAATGGCGAGGGCAAAGGACTTGCCCATCCGAGACGGGTAAAGATGAAGTTGCGTCATTTGAAGTTGACTGTTGCCTACGACGGCACTCAGTACGGCGGTTGGCAGCGACAGCCGAACGCTGGCACCATCCAGGGACTGATCGAAGCCGCGCTGAAGAAAATCGTAGGCAAACGTGTGGTTGTTCATGGTTCTGGCCGCACCGATGCTGGTGTGCACGCCAAGGCGCAGGTCGCCAGTTGCTCGCTCACCACTCGCCACTCGCCACTCACTCTTCTCCGTGCGTTGAACGCCAATTTACCTGAAGACATTCGTGTTTTGCGTGTGGAAGAGGTGGATGCAAGATTCCATGCGCGGTTCTCGGCTAAGGGCAAAGAGTATCGCTACCAAATTGAGTGTCATACCGTGGCCGATCCGTTTCTGCGCGCCTATGCATGGCATCATCCCCGACCCTTGCGGGTCGGGGCGATGCGCCGCGCAGCGCGGTTGTTGAAAGGGCGGCATGATTTTTCCGCGCTGTCAGCCAATTCGCTACGGCCTGTGTCCCGCGCGCGCGGGGCGGTGCGAACAATTTCAAAACTCACAATCGTGAAAGAAGACGATCTCCTGACGATCTCAGTGAGAGCGGATGGTTTTCTCTACAAGATGGTGCGTTCCATCGTAGGTGCACTGGTGAAAGTTGGCGAAGGAAAGTTTACGGCGGAGCAAGTGGCCGAACTCATGCATCGCCGGAAGCGAACCGCGCTTGTGGAAACAGCCCCGGCGCGCGGGTTGTTCCTGTGGTGTGTGTGGTACTGATGAATAGCGGGCGAGGAGTCTAACGTGAAAGCTCAGCCACGCCGCGATAGCGGCGTTGGCTGAAGCGCATGGTTAGGGGTTTCCTCCTCCCAACGCCGCAACCGTCCATATCAGTGCATGCAGCCCGCTCAGAATGACCGGGTACATGGCCCAAGACCGCTCGCGTTTCCACACCATGGCCACCACGGCCAGCAGCATCCCGACCAGTGCTGACCCGAACGCGCCAATCAAGCAGGCGGCATTGACCGGATCCGAAAAGAACGTGCTCCGGTCGCGTCCCGGCCGTCCGGCTTGTTGCCAAAACAAGGTCATGAATACAAAGAAGCCGAACGCCACCCACACCGACCACCACCCCAGCGCCGAGCGCGGCAACCCGAAAAACCGGCGCGCATAGACTGCCGCTCTTTGCTGTTCATCCATCGCCGCGGTTTGAGCGCGCAGCTCGCCGCGCGCATAGCCCAGAAAACCGAGCGCAAACAAACCGGCCCCGATCAGGCTAATCCACGGCGACTGTTCGATGAATTGCAGCCCGGGGAATCGCGGCAGGAAGACCTTCGCGGCCTCCAAGGGGAAGGGCACCGCGTTCAACGCGGTACCGGCCACCATTAACACCGTGGACAAGTTTTTGCCGCGTCGCAGCAGCAGGAATGCGCCAGTGACCACCAACAGGTGTACGACATAAAAGAGCACGCCAAAGTAGTTCATTGTCACTCCTCCACCTAAACATAGTTAACGGGACAAAGTTTTGAGCGAAAGACAAACTGCTAAACTGTCCCTATTTGTGGCTGAAGCTAGGCATGTGTTGCGTGCGCGTCAAGCTGATTAGCAAGGCGTTAGGCGGGCAAATGCTGCGTGGGCGTCGAGGGTGAGTTTGTCTTTCGTGCTCCCGCCACGGCTGGTAAACTTCGTGGTGAATAATGAACGTTGTCCTTGTTGAACCGGAGATCCCCCCTAACACGGGTAACGTGGCGCGGTTGTGCGCAGCGACAGGAGCGGTACTGCATCTTGTTGGGCCGCTTGGGTTCAGGCTAGATGACCGTGAGTTAAAGCGGGCAGGGATGGATTACTGGGAACAGGTGACGTGGAAATATTGGGAGTCATTGGAAGAATTGCGAATCGCGTCGCTCCGTGAGGCGGATCCGCCTGCTGGCGGAGATCGCAAATTGCGAAGCGAAGAAGAACCCGCCAGGTTTTACTACGTGACGACCAAGTCCAAGCGACCATACACGCAGCCACGCTACCGGTGGGGTGACTACCTCGTTTTCGGGCGGGAGACGGCGGGTTTACCGAAAGACTTACTGAAGGCGAATGCCGAAACGACAATCACGATTCCGATGTTCAATCCACAGGCGCGCAGCTTGAACTTGGCCACGGCAGTTGCGATTGTGCTCTACGAAGCAATGCAGCAGGTGAAAGGTTTCTGACGGTTACTTGTTCCCTTGCTGCCCCGGCACGGCTTTCTTGATCGTGTCGAACACACTCTTGCCCGCTTTGCCAACGGTATCAGCAGCCCCTTTTGCGGCCTTGCCGGCGGTGTCGGCGGCGTTGCCCAGACCCTTTTTGAGGTCGTCCATTTTGATGCCGATGTCAGGCAAGTGAACCTGGCTCATGACGGTGAGCAAGACCAGACGCGAGATGTCTGTCGCATCGGTGATGTTGTTGTAGGTGGCGTCGATGTTGAGGGTGATGCTGCGCTCGCTCGGTTTGGCGCGGCTGAAATCTTTGATGGTGACGGTGCCGACGTGGACGCGCAGCTTGTCGATGCTGTATTTGGTGGAGCTATCGCCTGACGACACAATGCCTTTTAGTTTTTTCGCGTTCGACTCACCCTTATTGCTCGTGACGATGACTAGTTGTTTGATGTTGATGAGCATGTCGTCGATGTGCGGCGCTTTCTTGAGCATGGAGCCGAGCCGGTAATCAACATAAAGTTGCGGCATGTCCACGAACAGCTTCTCCTGAAACTCAGGCGGGTTCATCAATTTAAGGTCGTGGACGTCCACCTTGCTGGAGAACAGTCCCAGCTTCACGGAGCCGATCTCCAGCGGGAAACCCGTGACCTTCGTCACGCCGACCTCCACCGCCTTGCGGGCGACGAAATTGCGCGCCAAGAACAGAATCACCAACAAAGCGACGAACACCAGGAGGATTCGGATAAGAAGTTTTTTTAATGTTTTCATAGATTGCTTTTCCCCTACCGGCAAAGACAATACCCCCCAAAGCTTTCGGGGTCAAACTTATGATAAGACTCGGTGCCCATATGTCCATTGCGGGTGGATTGCCGCGCGCCATCGAGCGCGGTATGTCCATCGGTTGTGACGCGATTCAAATCTTTCTCAAGAACAACATGCAGTGGACGGGGCGACCGTTAGCCGACAAGGAGGTGCAGCAGTTTCAATCGCGACAGAGCGAGCTTGGCATCGGACCAGTGTTTGCGCACGGTTGTTACCTCATTAATCTGGCTGCGCCAGTGGAACGTATCCGTGTACGCTCAGTTGCAGCATTGACGGATGAGGTGCAACGAGCCAGTCGGCTGGGCGTGCCGTTTATCGTGGTGCATCCGGGCGCACACATGGGTATGGGCGAGGCGGCAGGATTACAGCGCGTGGTACGAAGTCTGGACGAGGTTCTCACGGCGACACCCGACAGCCGCGTGAAGATCGCCATCGAAACTACGGCGGGGCAGGGGACGTGTCTGGGACATCGCTTTGAACATCTGGCGGAGATTATCCAAATGGTTGGCGACGCATCGCGGCTGGCGGTCTGTGTGGACACGTGCCATATCTTCGCGGCCGG
>CAIKBP010000076.1 GCA_903825695.1 uncultured Verrucomicrobiota bacterium | reverse complement strand
GGACTCCGAGCCCCGTCATAGACGGTGTTGGCTCAAAGATTCGTCGTTCATCACGTACATGGCAGGGTATTTCACAATCGTACGCCATCCAAAGAACATACGCGCGCATCGTCGCACTCGCCACGACTTCTATAGACCACACCCACCAACAATTTCAAGCAATTCCTCTTTTCAACCTTGATTGTAAACTCAACCGCCCTGCTCATGCCGGTCAACTGTCCCGGATCTCACACGACAACATCCGCTCTAACTGGCGTTTCAACTGCTCGTGCGCCTCATTGACCTCGGCGTCGGTCAACGTCCGTTCCGACGCCCGATACGTCAACGAATACGCCATCGACTTCTTGCCCGTCGGTATCGTACCGCCACTAAAGATATCAAACAATTCGACCTGCTCCAAGTTTTTATTTCCGTTTTTCTTGATCGCGGCCAGAATGTCGGCGTGCGTCGTACTCTCGGTGACCACCAGCGCCACGTCCCGCACCACCGCTGGGAACTTCGGCAATTGTCGGAATTGCTTTTCCCCGCGCGCAGCAGTCAGCAACGGCTCAAGTTCCATCTCAACCACAACCGCCGCGTCTCGCAAATCCAGTTTCTTGGCCTGTAACAGCGGGATCTGTTTGACCTCCGCAACCCCAAATCCCGGCGCCGCGAGATCGTCGGCCAACTCCTCCATCGCACCTTTCAGATCGAAATAATCCAGTTTGGCCCCGCGCGCTCCCGTTTCCCAAGCGCATGGATTACGCCGCCCTGTGGCGGCCAACGCCAGATGCAGCGATTCTTTCCCATCCACTGCGAACACGCGCCCGATTTCAAACAACTTTGCGTCGTATTGATGCCGTGACACATTGAACCGCAAATTCGCCAATAACCCCGGCACGAGCGAGGGCCTCAACGCATGTTGATCTGTGGTGAGCGGGTTCTGCAATTTCAGAGCGCCTTCACCCACCAGCGTCTGATTCATCGCCTCATCGAAACCGAGTGCCGTCAAAACCTGTCGTATCCGTGCGAGCGCATCCCATTTCGCATCGAATTCCGAAACTGCGACCGTCGCCGGCTGCATTTTTGCAGGAATCTTTTCCACGCCATAGATGCGGCAGACTTCCTCGATCAAATCCGCCTCACGTTCCAAATCCACGCGGAACGTCGGCACCTCAACCTCACAAGCATTCGCATCTGCCGCTACAACCGGTAGGCTCAGCGCC
This sequence comes from uncultured Verrucomicrobiota bacterium, assembly GCA_903825695.1. GTDB lineage: Bacteria > Verrucomicrobiota > Verrucomicrobiia > Palsa-1439 > Palsa-1439 > CAIKBP01. Next base: position 7,911 of record CAIKBP010000076.1, on the reverse strand, counting down.
GTTAAAACCATGTGCACCGTCGCCGGCGGCACCTCGATTCCCAACAACCGATTCACCTGCGCAAAACGGCATTTCACACGCCGTTTCTGAATGGGCTTGGCCAGCGCGTCCACCAGACCGCGCGCGATTTGCCCGCCTGCCAGTTGTTGGATCAACGCCGCAGCGCGGTTGCTCACCCAGACCAATCCCTCAATATCGGTTCCGCGCTCAAACCGATAGCTCGACTCGCTGGTCAGCCCGAGCTTCCTCGAGGTCTTCCGGATGTTCGACGGCAGGAAATATGCGCCTTCCAGCAGCACATCTGTCGTCTTATCGTTGATCTCGCTGTCCTTGCCGCCCATGATGCCCGCAAGCGCCACCGGCCGCTTCGCGTCAGCTATCACCAGCATGTCAGGGGAAAGCTCGTGCCGTGTGCCGTCGATAACCGTCAGCTGCTCGCCTTTCTTAGCGCGCCGCACGACGATGCGATGCTCGTTCAACAAATTGTAGTCGAATGCGTGCAACGGATGTCCACACTCAAGCAACACGTAATTCGTCGCGTCCACCACATTGTTGATCGAGCGCACTCCGACTTTTTCCAGTGTCTCTTTCAACCACGCTGGACTCGGCCCGATCTTGACCCCGCGAATCACGCGCGCCGTGTACCGCGGACACAAATCCGGCGCCTCGACTTTGATTGAAGCAAGTTTCTTCGTTGGCTCCGTGTCCTCCATGAGAGAGGTCTCCGGCAGTTTCAGAGGCTTCCCCGTCAACGCTGAAACCTCACGCGCGATGCCGATAACGCTCAGCCAGTCCGGCCGATTCGGCGTCACCTCGACATCGAACACTGTATCACCACCGCCGAGATACTCAGAAAACTTCTTCCCTACCGGCGCATCAGCCGACAAAATCAATAATCCTTCGGCATCTTTGGCGAGTTTCAATTCCGCTGCCGAACACATCATCCCCTGCGACTCGACGCCCCGTAGCTTCGCTTCCTTGATCGTCAACCCGCTCGGCAAGGTCACACCGGGCAACGCAAGCGGTACTTTGTCGCCGACCTTGTAGTTCTTCGCGCCGCACACAATCTGGCGTTCGGTTTTGCCATCTGTCACGCGGCAGATAGTAAGTTTATCGGCATTCGGATGCTTCTCGCTGGAAAGAATCTGGCAAATGACAACACCGTCCGGGATGTTCCCGCCGAGGTTGTGTACATCCTCGACCTCGATCCCCGCAAACGTCAGCTTCTCCGCCAACTCCCACGGCGACCAGTCAAAGTCCACGTACTGTTTCAGCCAGTTGTAGGTGAATTTCATTCTTCACTCACTTATGAACTTCATCGATCAACATTGCGATCCCCGGGGTTATGTTGTCGCCCGTTCTATACTTACGTATGCATGGAAAGGTCCACGCAACAAGGTCTGCTTCAACCAATCGCACCTCGTCCAAAGCCCACTTGACATGTTGTTCAAGCTTACTGCGACTCCGAAAAGTGACGTAGGGAGCGACGAAAACGATCGCCAATCGCATCGTGCCTTTTGCTTCTGATTTACGAATATCTTTGCGAGCGTCATTCAGGCACTCTCTCATCTGCGATCTCTGGTTATCATGCCTCGTAGAAGCTAGCCACATGTGTTTTGCTTCTGCCTTAAACTTGACTCCTCCCGTTTCGAAATACACGTCAACCCTCCCCGTGTATGAGCGAGACGGAATATGTTTGCTGTCCGAATACTCTTCAAGAGCAACTCCACCGCGCCTCCAGACCGCCCCGACAAGGGTGCTCAAGACAGCTCTTTCCGTGTACCACCAAGGCACATCACGAATATCCAACCATCGTTTCGCCAGAAGGCCGTTTAGCTTAATCCACTCATTTAGGACCGGCTTCAAACAGTGTAGTCTTTGAGACTGTATTCGGATGCCAGACTTAGAGTTCATCTTCAGTGCGTTGGTGTTTTAGAACTGTTCGAGAAATCGCACGTCGTTTTCGGTAAAGAGGCGAATATCGTTGATGGACCACATGACCATGGCGATGCGTTCGATACCGAACCCGAATGCCCAGCCGGTGTATTCGTCGTCGGGATAACCAACGGCCTTGAAAACGTTGGGGTCGACCATGCCGCAGCCGGCGACCTCGAGCCATTCCTTGCCACGGCTGACAAGGTGCGGACTCGACAGGTCAATCTCGAAGCTGGGTTCGGTGTACGGGAAGAAATGCGGACGGAACCGGACCTTGGTGTCGGGCGAGAGCAACTGCTTGAAGAAGAATTCGACCGTGCCTTTGAGGTCGGCAACTGTGACGTTCTTGTCCACATACAAACCTTCAATCTGATGGAACGTCGAGCTGTGCGTAGCGTCGGGATTGTCGCGGCGGAACACCCGGCCCGGCACCACGACGCGAATCGGCGGTTTCTGCTTGAGCATAGTGCGGACTTGTACGGGCGAGGTATGCGTCCGCATGACATATCGCCCGTACTTCTCGTGTGGCGGCAGATCAACATAAAGCGTGTCCTGAATGTCGCGTGCGGGATGATCAGCGGGCGTGTTCAGCGCGTCGAAACAATGCCACTCGGTCTCTATCTCGGGGCCGTCTTCAACGGCGAACCCCATCCGGCGGAAAATGGCGACGGTGCGCTCGAAGACTTGCGTGAGCGGATGGAGATGGCCGATGTGATGGCATCGGCCGGGCAATGTCAGGTCGAGCGTGGGGCCGGTTACGGCTGCTTTCGCCTCCAACTCATCCTGTCTGGCGGTGAATGCCGTCGTGAGCGCATTCTTCACTTCATTGGCCAATTTGCCGATGCGCGGCTTGTCTTCCTTTGGCAGCTTGCCGAGTTTTTCCAGAGCGGCGGTGACTGCACCCTGACGCCCGATGTACTTCGCTTTGAGTCGCGTGAGGGATTGGAGGTCAACGCATGCGGCGATAGCCGCCTCGGCTTCGTTGCGGACGGATTGAAGTTGTTGTTCTAGTTCCGTCATGTGGATGGCGGACACGGTAGCGAAACGATGCCGCGCACGCAAGCTGAACCTAGGAGACATTTATTCACAACGAAACACACGAAGAACCCGGAGGCTTCGTGTTCTCAGTGGTTAAATGAAATGTTTAGCCGCAGCCAGCACTCGTTCCACCGGGACGGCAGTCATGCATTCCATATGCGGTTTGTGGGTGCAATGATCTTTCATGCACGGCGAACACGGTATGCCTGCACGCAGGACAATGTGCCGGCTGCGGTATGGTCCCGTCAGTGCAGGATCGGTCGGGCCAAAGATTGCGACCACGGGTGTACCGACGGCGGTGGCAATGTGCATTGGGCCACTGTCATTGCTGATAACGAGCGCACAGCGCCGGTAGAGCTCAACCAGTTGAGCGAGATCGGTTTTGCCGGCCAGACTCGGGCATCCCTGTGCCATGCGACCAATCCAATCCGCCTCGGAGGCCGACCCCGTGAAAACGACCCGGCCCTGTGGCAATCGCTCAGCCAAAGCCCGGTATTTATCAACACCCCACAGTTTTATCTCCCAACGGGCGGATGGATTTATGGCGATCAAGGAGTGTTGGGTGTTGAGTGTTGAGTGGCGGAGCAATTCGTCCACGTGTTTGCGGTCGGTGTCGGAGGCGCCGAGCGGGAATTCGACGGGACCGTCGTTGCAGCCGAGGTGACGAGCGGCGTGGAGGTACCGTTCGACGGCGTGAACGCGCGGCACTTTGACCACTTCATTGTAGAACAGGCGCGCGCCTTCGCGGGCGTCAGAGAGGCCTACTCGTCGCGGGGCTCCAGTGGTCCATGCCATCAGACCACTACGGAGTAATCCCTGCAGGTCAACGACGAGGTCGAACCGGCCAAGTCGAAGTTGTCGCACTAGTGCGGGGATTTTTGCCCAGTCATGGCGGGGAAATGCGATGATGTCGTTGATAACGGGACAGTGCTTGAGCAGCGAGACGAGCGAGTCATTGATGAGCCAGGAGATGTGCGCATCGGGAAAGTGTTTGCGGATGAGGTTGACGGTCGGCAGCGCATGCACAACGTCGCCAAGAGAACTTGGTTTTATAATTAAGATGCGCATCGAGATAAGGATGAAGGATGAAGGACGAAGGATGGAAGCAAAAACTCCGCAGGTAAAAAGCAAAACTGCATTCTTCCGCCTTTCGGCTCCATCTTTTCAGCTCAGCGCCCGACCGCTAGCCGGTCGGCCAGGGATTCTGGCAATTTTGCGGCCCGAATCTTCGCCTGAACGGCGGGGATATCGTACTCCACGCGCCGGAGTTCGATCAGGTTATTGTTCAGATCGAAGATGACATAGGCAGATTTCGGGTTTCGGTCGCGTGGCTGGCCGATAGAACCGGCGTTGATGAAATATTTGCGGCCGACATCTATTCTGATCTTGCTGTACATGCCACCCTGGATGCCCTTCTCGTTGCGGATGAAGGCCATGGGCAGATGGGTGTGACCGTAGAAACAGATTGCAGTGCGCTGGTAGGTGATGCTGGCTGCGGCTGAGAGTTTGTCAAACACGTAGGCCCATTTCTCCGGTAGATCGAGCGTTGCGTGCACGATGGTGAACGGATCGACAATCCGCGTGTACTTCAGGCGGCGGAGCCACTCGCGGTCGTCGTCCGTAAGCTGATTGCGTGTCCACTTGATCCCTTCGGCGGCCATCGGGTTAAACCCGACCAACTCGGAGGAATTGGCTGAATATTCATCGTGATTGCCCATCACGATGGGACAATTCAGGCTGCGGATGATGTTCAAACACTCGCGCGGATTTGGCCCGTAGCCAACCACGTCACCGAGGCAGACATAGTGCGCGCATTCATGATCCTTCGCGTCGGCCAATGCCGCTTGCAAGGCCTCGAGATTCGCATGGATGTCGCTGAGAACCGCGTATTTCATGAGACTGAGGTTGTTTTTGATTGGTTCTTAGGAAACACGCGTTTGTTATTGGGAATATTCAACACGTCCTCGAGACGTTTGATTTCGCGTTCAACCACACCCCACATTTCAGGCACCTTGGTGCGATCTTGGAACCATAATTGTTTCCAGTACTCGTAAGCTCCCATGACATCGCCGCATTTCTCCATTGCGCGCGCTTCCATGTGGCGGATGACTAGAAAGCTGGTATCCAAAGACATGGGCGCGCCTTTAGCCTCGAGCGCCTCATGAAAGTATGTCTGGGCGTTGCATGGGTCCTTATATTTTTCCCAATATAGCCACCCCATCGCATAATACAGGTCCGGACGAGACGGAACATTTTCGATGCCTCGTTGTAGAAAATCCCGCGCCTTGTTCCACCATTCGTGCTGGCGTTTGATCCCCTCGGCCTTTGTGAAATTGGCCGGATCGACGCTCACCGCGTACCCGATGTTCCAGGCCATGTGCCATGCGCCAATGTTCCAAAAGAACGTTGAAAATGGTTGTAGCAGACTTGCAGCCTCCATGTTGCGGTACTGACGCAACCATTCTCTCTTCTCAAAGTATCCCTGGCTCTGGATCCAAACAAAATCCGCTACCACACCGCGGAATCCTGCCAATAACGCAATCGCCATTCCCTGTCCGATGCTATCCCGCATCTCGCGGGTCACACGAACCGTGCCGTAGTTCAATCGAGCATTCTCCGACTGAATCCGATCTTCCAGTGGAATCATGATCCACGATGGAATGATCAGCACCAGGACAGCGATAATTCTCGTGCGCATGCTCTGCTATATTTCCCGGTCCGAAAATACAAAATGTGCGGCAGCCACAGTACAAGCCGTGTAGACCAGTCCATACAACACGACTGCCCCGACGTGCATCCATGGAATGGCATTGCCCAGAACGATATTGTCAGCAACATTGAACGATCCCAAGTCTGGGATCAATGCCAGGAGCCACTTTGCCCATGTGTTGCTACTCCACATTTCCCTGGCCGTGCCTACCAGGTGCCCCATGATCAAGACCATGAACGCCACCGTGACGTTGAAAATCATCGAGGTCGAGACTGTTGAAATTAGCAGCGTGATGGCGGCCAACAATGCAAGTTTCGCGAAAATCAGCAACACCGCCTTCACCAGGTTGGGATCTAAGACCTCGGACCTGATTTGCTGGATCTGTTGCTGCAATTCCTGTTTTTCTTCGACCCTGGATGTGTTCCCCATCGTGCGCGAGGCGTCGGACACAAGGCGATGCTCCTTGAAGGCAAGCGCCGCGCTGAACATTATCGACATCATCACAAGACTCACGAAAATCAACAGCACGCTGCCCATGTACTTGCCGAGCAGGAACTCAAACCTCCGCACGGGCTTGGCCAGGATCGTATAAATCGTGCGGTTCTCGACCTCATTGGGCAACAACTGTGCCGTGCCTACGATGGCAATCAAGGTGCCGAACACCGATAGCGCGCCCAGACAGAAATCCTTTATGAATTTCAGTTGCTCGCTGAATGTGAACTCCGAAAAGAAGCTGGCGCTTGCGATCACGACCAGCGCGAAGACTATCAAAATATTGTACACCTTCTGCCGCACCGCTTCGGTGAACGTGTTCTCACCGATCGTCGCGACGCGGCGCACAGAAAAACCGACCCACTCTTTTTTTGGTTTCGCTGCCGCAATGTTTTTTTGTGTCGGCTCAGTCATGTTCTCCAGCTCCACGTTTATCTTTGTTCAAGGCTTCCAAAAACAGTGCTTCCAGCGTCGTCTGCGGATGCTCGATTGATACAAGCTCTCCGCCTGCGGCCCGCACAGTCTCCATAACTTTCTCTCGTGCCGTCTCGGGCAAACCTTGCACCGTGATGCTCACGCGCCGCTGGTCGCTGATCAATTGATCTACCCGGCCCTCCAGGATCATCTTCCCGAGATTCAGGACACCGATGCGGTCGCAAACGTCCTGAACCTGTGCCAGCAGGTGCGAACTTAACAGCACGGTCTTGCCCGTTTCTTTCAGACGCAGAATCAAATCCCGAATGTCCTTGCTGCCAATCGGATCAACACCCGCAGTCGGCTCGTCGAGCAACAGCAGCTTGGGATCATGAATCAACGCCTGCGCCAGACCGATGCGTTGGAGCATGCCTTTGGAGTATCCCGCCAGTCTCCGGTCGCGTGCATGCGCCAAACCCACCAACGCCAGCAATTCGTCAATTCGCTTGTTCAAGTGCGTGCCTTTCATCCCGCACAGTCTCCCGTAGAACTCAAGCGTTTCTGCGCCAGTCAGATACTTGTAGAAGTACGGGTTTTCCGGCAGAAAACCGACGTGCAACCGCGACTGCACCTTCTCGCACGGCACATCGAATACCCGCGCTTCACCAGATGTCATTGAAATCAATCCGAGGATCAGCTTCAACGTCGTGCTCTTGCCCGAGCCATTCGGTCCGAGCAGGCCGTAGACCTCCCCCTCGTGGACATGCAAGTTGAGTTTATCAAGCGCCAGCAACCTGCCTCGCCGCCAGCCAAGTGCGTATTTCTTTGTCAGATTCTCCGTGCGGATTGCATCCATCGATTTTCACTCCTCAAAACCGGATCTCAAACTGTTTGGCGTCGTTGCGTGGTTCAAGCCACTCGACATCCGTCTGTCTAATGTGGCTGCCCAATTGGCTCGCTTTGATTGCATCCAGGAAAGCTTTCACCTCTTCTTCGTCGCCTTCCACTATCATCTCCACACGGCCATCAGGCAGGTTCCGTACAAATCCTGTAACCTCGTAACCGCAGGCCACCTCCCGCGCCGTGTAACGGAACCCAATCCCCCGCACTCTGCCCGAGGAGTAAACGTGCGCTTGTTTCCGCCGGATGTCACGCCATGCAGACTACCGAGAAAATGCAGCGAGGTCAAGCAACCATGCCCTTCTGCCCATGCGCACCCATGTTCCTGGCACGCCGAATTGAGCTTGCGTCCCGTCGCGAGTATGGTTATACGGAAAACGCGGAGGAACGGTATGGCGGCACTGGGCGGATTGTTTGGCGGC
>CAIKBP010000075.1 GCA_903825695.1 uncultured Verrucomicrobiota bacterium | reverse complement strand
CGTGAAGATTTACCAGGGCGTGACGCTCGGTGCGAAAAGTTTTCCAAAAGATGAGAAGGGCCGCGTCGTCAAAGGTATCAAACGCCATCCGAACATCGAGGACGACGTGACCATTTACGCCGGCGCGACGATTCTCGGCGATGTGACCATCGGCCACAATTCGATCATAGGCGGCAACGTATGGTTGCTGGAATCCGTGCCGTCCAGCACCGTGGTTTATCAGGAAGGCGGGCGGACGCAGATCCGTTCCGCAACAGGCAAGGCCCTCAGCAAAATGATCGGCCATTTCGTGGATGGTGCCGGCATTTGATGCGGCGCATCTCGCTGGGGCTGCAAAAAATCAATCGAAGAACCGATAGCGTATGACGTGCCACAGTGCGGCGACTCCGTCCTTCCAACCTATCTTCTTACCCTCGGAGTAATCGCGACCGGCATAACTGATCGGCATTTCGTAGAAGCGGCACCGGCGTCGTGCCAGCTTCGCCGTCAATTCCGGCTCGATGCCGAATCGGTTCGAGGTCAGATTCATACCCTCAATGCATTTCCGTTTGAAGACCTTGTAGCCAGTCTCCATATCGGTGAGATTCAGGTTGCAGACAATATTGGCAAGCAGTGTGATAAATCTGTTGGCAGCGTAGTGCCAGAAAAAGAGCGCACGGTGCGGCCCCCCAAGGAACCGCGACCCATACACCACGTCGGCGCGACCATCCAAGATCGGTTTAAGCAGCGCGGGATAATCCGCCGGGTCGTATTCCAAATCCGCGTCCTGAATCAGCAGAATATCGCCCGTCACGTGCTGGATTGCAGTGCGCAACGCCGCACCTTTGCCACGGTTCCACGAATGCGCAACAACTTTCACGGCGCCGTCCTGCGCGATTTTTTCTAGGATATCGCTGGTGCCGTCGGTGGACGCGTCGTCCACCACGATGATTTCCTTCTCCAGCCCCAATGTGTTCGCGGCGCGCACACGGCGTAAAAGTTCCTCCACCGTGCCGCGCTCGTTGAAAACGGGAATCAGGATCGAAAGTTTCCGATAAGTCTCAGCCATTTGATGCGCACTATACCAGCCCGGCCCGCCGCCGCCAAGCAGTCATTGCGCTGTCGCGCATCTACGGCGTGGGGAAGGGGAGCCAGCAGTGTAATGGGCCAGACCCGGCTGCAAACAGGCAAAGCCGTCCTCTTGATCGCCTACTTCACGTCTTCGCCGAGTTCGACGTTCCAGTAAGCGAGGTCAAGGAAGTGTTTCCAGCTATCGTGCGCGATGGTGCTGAGGGTGACGTTAACGAACGGCCGCCACTTCGGGCGCTTCGGTTTCTTGATCAGGTGCATACCCACTTCCGCCGGCATGCGGTTGGCCTTTCGCGTGTTGCAGGAAAGACACGCGCAGACGATGTTCTCCCACGTCGTCGTCCCACCGCGATCACGCGGTATGACGTGATCCAAATTCAACTCGCGGCGGTCGAACTTCTTGCCGCAATACTGGCAGGTGTTGCGGTCGCGCTCGAATATGTTATGACGCGTGAACTTGACTTCCTTGTGCGGCAGATGATCGAAGAACAACAGCAGGATCACGCGCGGAATGCGGATCTTGAACGAAACCGTGTTCACCACGTCGTCGCCGTCGTGCGCCCGGCTGACGTCACGCCACTCGGTGAAGTCAAACGTCTGGAAATTGCCGCCTTCTTCCACCACCACTTCGGCGTGCCCCATGTAAAGCAATGTGAAGGCGCGCTCCGCCGTGCAGACATTGATCGCCTGCCAAAGCCGGTTGAGCACCAGCACGTTCTCGTTCAATAGATTCTGCATAATCAATTCCAAAGATTCCACAAACCTAGCAAACCTGTTCCCGACCGTCAACCCCCTCGCTGCGCTCTCACGGGTTCGGTGATGTGGCTGGCGCGGTGGGTGAGGATGAGGGCTGATTCGTCCTCGTGACCGTTGCTGGCAACTGGCTCTGTT
>CAIKBP010000074.1 GCA_903825695.1 uncultured Verrucomicrobiota bacterium | reverse complement strand
GCCACGCCTCTCCCACGATGCCCTGCGGAAAGTCCACAGTGCCTGTGGCATGATTGACGATGATTGTGTTGCACGCCGCCACATCGCTATAAAAGTTAAGTCCCGTGGCGTCCCAATACAAAGTCGCCTTGGTCGCACCGGCGACTCCGAAGTAGAGTCGGCCTGCGGTTGCGGTCGCGAATGTGCCATTATAGGTTCCATTGCCGGTGTTGGTAAACACGCCGAATGCCGGTGAGCCAGTCAGGCTCGACCAGGCCACGCTCGTGAGGTAGGCGCTGGTATCAATGGTAAAACTGCCCGCGCCTGTGCGCTTAACCAAACCTACGGTACTCGCAATTGAGGACAACGCCGTTAGGTCGGCATCGAGGGGCTGATAGATGCCACTGTGAGCGTGGGTCGTCAGTGCCAATGCAACGCCATTTTGCGTGAGGCTGGCCTTGAAGTCTGGCATTATGAGACTTTCTGCACGATCGCTCGGTACTGCGCGGCGGTTGGCGCGACGGTAAAACGCAGCGTGACCGTGTTCGCGTCGGTGGCCTCAACGTCAGTTTCCACGAACGCCCACGGCGTCGTATTGCTGCGCACACGCACAATCACATCTCGGGTGTTGAGATTATGTACGACGGGGATTGCTGTGAGCGCAGCGTTACCAATATCCGCAGCATAGCCAGATGCGGCGATGCGCGCATCTGCCGTCGTCGCGAAATCCGAAATCGTTGCGGCCACCTGCGTGCCGGTGTGATTTGCGCGTGCCTTCGCGGCGGTGATCGCCGCCGTGACGGATGCGGCGTAGTTCGCATCGTCGCCCAGCGCGGCGGCGATCTCGTTGAGCGTGTCGAGAGTCCCCGGTGCAGCGGCGACAAGCGCCGAGACCTGTGCCAGGACATACGACATGTTTGCCGCGTCTGTGCTGACAGTCGGGGTGGCCAGGTTGGTGACTTTTTGATTGTTCAGCGACACGGACGCGGTCGGAACCGCCATCTGATCAAGTCGAGAAGCTCGGACTTGGGTATCAAAATTCGAGATCGTCGCGGCGAGCTGCAATCCGGTATGATTCGCTCGGTCGAGCAACTGAACCGCCGTGTAGCCGCCCAGGCTGGTGGGTACGTTGTCGAGCGTGATCCACGCGGAACCCGTGTAGTACTCCAGCTTGGCACTGGTGGAGTTATAGATCAACCGACCGGCCACTAGGTTTGTGGCGGGTCGTGCGGCCAATACGTCAACCACCACATTTAGCAAATGGTTGCCGGTGAGATCAATATCGGTGAAAAATAAGCGAGCCATTTTAGCTACACGTCGCCTTCCCTGCTACCGCAGACGAGAAATTGAGCACAGCAGTGGAGGAATTTGGATCACTTCGATTGTCAAACTCAATGATATTTCCAGAATCGTCCATAGCAAACACGCCCGGACTACGGCCCAAATTATGGATAACTATCCAAGTCCGAGCCGCTGTGTCCTGTGTGTGGACATATCCGCCCTGCGCCGCGATGGTTTGCAGGCGACTATCAACGCTCGTAAGTTTTTCAATCACTGACTGTAGTTGGCTGTTTGTGCTCATGATAGTGCGTAGAGATAATCGCTTGTGCGATTATGAACTAAAATTACTAACATCTATGTGAAAAAAAACATTGGGAGGTGGAACAATACCCGAAGGAAATGCAAAACGCCATGACGCGATCATGGGTGAGTTAGAAAGTGGATACTCCAGCGTGTTGTAAAATGTCATTCCCTCGAATCCTGTAAATGATCCTCCGACCAGAGGTACTCCTGAACGCCATAATTCAGTATAGCAATTGCTTCCTATGATTGAGCTGAACCCAGGCGGCGTATCGTAGCAACTAAAATCCCAGGACACACACACAAAAACAACCGTTTGCTGTGTATTTGAGAGTGGAGCAAATCCAATCGTTTCATTAT
>CAIKBP010000073.1 GCA_903825695.1 uncultured Verrucomicrobiota bacterium | reverse complement strand
CCAGTCTGACTGTGACGACTTATTATCGCGCCCATGTCACCAGTGGCCAATGTTCAGCGTCTGATTCCACTGTCGCATCGGTTACGGTGGACCCGGCCTCGGTGGGTGGCACGGCAGCGCCGGCGGCTTCGCCGATCTGCACCGGGAGCGCGCCGACGATCAACCTTTCGGGCAATACCGGCAACGTGACCAAGTGGCAGTATTCGTCGGATAACTTTGCGAGCGATGTGCATGACATCGCCAATACCACGACGACGTTGAACAACGCGCCGACGATCACGGCCACGACCTATTACCGGGCGGTGATAACAAGCGGTCAATGTTCAGCAGCCAATTCCAGCGTGGCGATCGTGACGGTGGGGCCGTGCAACATCTCTGTGACTCCGGCAAGCCATCCATTTAGCACGATTACCACGGGCCTGACCGCTCAGACCATATTTGTGGTGAGCAACTCCGGCGGCTCGGTTATCAATAGCGGCACAGCGACGATGGTGACGGGTGGAAGCCCGTTCTCGATTGTCTCCGGCTCGCCCTTCAGCGTGCCGGGATACGGTTCAACTAACGTGGTTGTGCGGTTTGCGCCGGTGACGGCGGGTGTGTACACGAACAAGGTTGCGTTTGGCACAGCCGACGGCGGTGTCTCGACCAATGAGGTCACGGGCTTTGGTGCGGTAACGGTGGGGTCATTGCTTGGTAAATACAATGGTCTGGCCATTCGAACCAATGCGCCGTCACATGACAGCTCCGGGTCGATACAGCTCACAGTTAGCAAAACGGGGTCGTTCGCCGCAAAGCTGACAATGGGCGGCGTGAAATCGTCGTTCAAGGGACAGTTTGATGCAGCGGGCGACGCGACAAACATGGTCACGCGCCGCGGGCTGGATTCGTTGCAGGTGGTTCTGCATTCGGATCTGGTCTATGGCACCGATCAGATCGTGGGAACGGTTTCGAACGGCGTGTTGTTTACGTCTGAGTTGCTTGCCAACCGGGCAGTGTTCAGCCGTGCGAATCCATGTTCGCTGACTGGCAGTTACACAGTTGTATTTGAGCCGGTGCCGCCTGAGGTGAACGGTCCGGACATTCCGCAGGGATACGGTTATGGGAGGTTGACTGTCTCAACCACCGGCGCTGGTGTACTGAGCGGTATACTCGGTGATGGGACAAAGACCAGTGTCAGCGTTCCATTGTCCAAGTACGGCACGTGGCCGTTGTACGAGGCACTCTACAAGAACCAAGGCGCGTGTATTGGCTGGGTGACGTTCTCCATCACTAACACGCTCGGAGCGAAGGTGGATTGGTTCAGACCGGCCATGCTGACTTCTGCCTTCTTCCCTGATGGATTTACGACCAATGTGAACTTGTACGGTGAGAAATACGTGTCCGGCGCGAGTCCTGCAGGCACTCGAGTGATAACTCTGAGCGGTGGCAATCTGGCCAGCAGTATCGTTAAGACCGGGATTGTCGATGCCGCGGGCAATGTTGCCGTATCGAACCCGAGCACCACGAACTTGAAGATGAAACTCAAACCGGCAACGGGCGAATTCAGTGGCAGCTTCACCCATCCGGTGCTCAATAAGACAATCACCTTCAAGGGGATGGATTTGCAGATCGAGAGTTCGGGCGCGGGCTACTTCTTGGGGACCAACGAGAGCGGCTACGTGACCTTTGACTCGCCGATACCGTGATCCGCAATTAGTCACCAACAGAAAGAGTTGCTCGACTGGGCGCGCGCCAATCTGGCTCGAACTCGCGTGGTTGGCCTGATGCAAACGAACAGAGAGAAGCAACACAAGTTCTCGTCTCCTCTTCAGCCGCCTCGCTCATTTGATCCATGGTGAGTGGATCAATTTTTCGGAGGAGGCCTCCAGTAATCCCACCTAGGGTAAATACCCCATAGCAAGGAATCAGCCCATCGCGCAGTATGCACCTCGGGCGGAAGTTTAAATACGTAGAGGTAGGGCATCTTTGCAACGAAACAACACGTGGTGTGTGATTGTAAATGCGTTCACATCCTCAGGGCGTGTTGCTCAAATAGGGTTGCGTCAGACGACCAAGGCGGTTGCGCGGGGAACTGCCGGTGAGAACAAACCGAACCGAGAGTCTGGCTCACCATCTACCCATCCCAACCTCGCAGAAAAGGCATTCGACTTGCCATGACGTTTCGGTTACAAAAAGCACCGTGCTCGCTAAAGTCCACTCGGCTGCGGTTCAGGGCATCGAATCTTATCCAATCGAGATTGAAGTCAATTCTGGTTGGGGTCAACCGATGGTGATCATCGTCGGGTTGCCTGACGCGGCGGTCAAGGAATCGCGCGACCGCGTCAAGACCGCCATCGAGAACAGCGGTTTTAAGTATGTCATGGGACGGACGACGATCAATCTCGCGCCAGCCGACGTGAAGAAGGAGGGACCAAGCTTCGATCTGCCCATTGCCGTCGGCATTCTTGCCGTCAGCGAGCAGATCGTGGCGGAGAAATTAGATCAATTTACCATCGTTGGGGAATTGGCGCTCAGCGGCGAGGTGCGGACGGTCAATGGTGTGTTGCCGCTGGCGTTATGTGCACGGGCACAAGGCAAACGCGGGTTGGTGGTGCCGGCCGACAACGCGCCCGAAGCGGCAGTCGTTCAAGGTCTGGACGTTTACCCGGCGAAGAACCTGCGTCAGGTCGCGGAGTTCGTCGCCGGAAAGCGTGAGATTGCACCGTTCCGGGAAGACCCGGCGCGAGTTTTCCAGCAGCAACGCCGGTACGAAGTGGATTTTGCCGACGTGAAAGGGCAGGAGACAGCCAAGCGCGCGCTCGAGGTGGCGGCGGCAGGCGAGCACAACGTATTGATGATCGGGCCACCAGGCAGTGGTAAGACATTGCTCGCGCGGCGCGTACCAACGATTTTACCGGATGCCACACTCGAAGAAGCATTGGAGACAACGAAGATTCACAGCATTTGTGGTTTGCTCCCGAAAGGTCAGGCGCTGGTGGCGACGCGACCTTTCCGCTCGCCACATCATACGACCAGCAACGCGGGATTACTCGGCGGCACGGCCAACCTGACGCCCGGGGAAATCAGTCTGGCACATCACGGCGTGTTGTTCCTTGACGAGTTGCCGGAATTTCATCGTGACGTGCTCGAAGCGTTGCGCGAACCGTTGGAGGAGGGGAGAGTGATGATCTCGCGCGCGACCGGCACGATGATGTTCCCGTCGAGTTTCATGTTGATGGCGGCAATGAACCCGTGTCCGTGCGGGTTTTACGGCGACCAGAAGCGCGAGTGCCGATGTTCGCCGTCGATGATCCAGCGGTACCGCAACAAGATTTCCGGGCCATTGCTGGATCGAATCGACATCCACATCGAAGTGCCGGCAGTGAAATACAAGGAGATGGCGGGCGAAACGACCGGTGAAACATCGGAGAAGATTCGCCTCCGGGTTGAGGAGGCGCGCGCGATTCAACGGAAGCGGTTTGCCGGCCGGGATTCCGTTGCTTGCAACGCGCGGATGACGCCAAAAGACATCAAGGCGCACTGCAAACTCGATGAAGAATGTCAGGAGTTGTTGAAAATGGCGATGACGGAGCTGAACTTGAGCGCCCGGGCCTACGACCGGATATTGAAAGTCAGCCGCACAATCGCCGATCTAGATCACTCGGAGGCAATACAATCACAATACATCTCGGAAGCCATCCAGTACCGCTCGCTCGACCGGCAATTGTGGGTGTAGCGATATGAATGGCTGGAGACAGCCGTCCCTACCGGGAAAGAGATGCAAGATTTTAGTATCTGACTGAAGGCCAACCTCCAAAATGGAGATTGAAGGGAAGTGACCCTATTTTGCGCAGTGCCCTCTAAAACCACGCCTTGTTCTCAATTTCAGCTTGTCCGACTATTGCTGACGACATACATTATTCCGCGGTGGGCGATCAGTGATTCTACTTTCCAGAACAACCTTGGATCGTTGAACTTTACGCAAGATAGCGTTCGTATGCATTCGCTCACGATGGAGAAGGTTCGAGACAATGATCGGTAAATTCATCGCGTCGGCGAATACGGCAGGCATCAGTCGCCGCATCCTGATAATCAGCCTTACGCTCTTGATTGGGATGATCGGTGTATACTCGAATTACTTCCACAACGATTTCCATTTCGATGACTCGCATGCGATTGTCAATAATGCATTCATCCGCGATTTGCGAAACATCCCGCGGTTCTTTCGCGATGCGACGACATTCAGCTCCCTGCCGGCGAATCAGTCCTACCGACCGATTGTATCGACAACACTGGCAGTCGATTACTGGCTGGGGGGAAAGTTGGATCCGTTCTGGTTTCATGTGTCAGGTTTTGTCTGTTTCACAACATTAGTGCTGCTGCTTGGACTGGTCATCCACCGGCTTCTGGAAACCGGTGGAACATCAGCGCGAAACGTTTGGCTGGCAATCGTTGCTGCCAGTTGGTTTGGGTTGCACCCGGCAAACGCGGACACAGTCAACTACATCATTGCCTGCTCGGATGTTTTCTCCACTCTGGCTGTGATTGGATCGTTTGCTGTGTATCAGATGTTTCCGGGCAGCCGTCGAACATATGTGTATGTACTCCCGGCTGCAATCGGGGTCTTGACCAAGCCGATCGCGGCGATGTTCGCACCTCTTTTCGCCGTGTATTGGCTGATTTTTGACGGGGATACGAAACCGGACTTCCCAAGACGCTCACAGCGTGTGATTTGTTATCTTCGGGCAGTTGTCCCGGCTTTTGTTCTCTGCGGAGCGATGTCCCTTTTCGTGCAGCATATGACCCCGAAGACGTGGGTCGCTGGTGCGACGAATGCGCGCCAGTATTTGATCACGCAGCCTTATGTCGTGATGCTTTATTTCAAAACGTTCTTCTGGCCGCGCGGTCTTTCAGCCGATTACGATCTCGCTCCCTTCCACACGACGAACGACCCAAGGTTTTGGGTTGGGTTCGGTTTTCTGGTGGTCCTTATGTTGTGCGCTGTCATGGCGGCTGTGTGTCGGCGCACGCGTGTGACTGGTTTTGGACTGCTGTGGTTTCTGATGGCGTTGTTGCCCACTTCGCTATGGCCGCTGGCAGAGGTAATGAATTCACACCGCACGTTCTTTCCTTATGTGGGCTTGATCATTGCGGTCGCTGGTCTGGCTGCGTCGCTACTGAGGCTACGGGGTCACGTAGGTTTCTGGGGAAAGGCTGTGGCAATCGGTGGCATCACCGTATTTCTTTGCGCCAATGGCTACGCTACCTATCAGCGAAACAAAGTGTGGAAGAATGAAGAATCTCTCTGGCTTGACGTCACCATCAAAAGCCCTGGCAACGGAAGAGGGTTGATGAACTATGGCAACACGCTCATGGCCAAAGGCGATTTCAAGCAAGCGCTCGATTATTTCTACCAGGCACAACGCCTTACCCCTCGGTATTCGACCCTGTTCATCAATATCGCCATTGCCGAGGGAGCAATCAATCAGCCGGTGAAGGCTGAACAAGACTTCAAACAGGCACTGCGGCTCGCGCCAGACAACCCAAATTCCTATAGCTACTACGCACGCTGGCTTTTGTCGCGGTCGCAAGCCAGCGAAGCGGTGGGACTGCTCCGCA
Organism: uncultured Verrucomicrobiota bacterium; assembly: GCA_903825695.1. GTDB lineage: Bacteria > Verrucomicrobiota > Verrucomicrobiia > Palsa-1439 > Palsa-1439 > CAIKBP01. The sequence continues at coordinate 1,292 of CAIKBP010000073.1, read as the reverse complement.
AGGCTTTGGAGTTAAGTCCGGGGGATCTCTTTGCCTTGGGCTTGATGAATTCAGCGCAAGCTCTCTTGACGCCCGGCCCAAGCGCGCCTCTGGCCGGCACTGTCGCAAGCCCTGAAACATACTTAAGTCTGAGCCTGAAGTATTACAATGAGAAGCGTTATGGCGAGGCCATCGCCGCCGCAGAACAGGCTTTGAAGTTAAGACCTAGCTATGCCGCAGCATATAACAACATCTGCGCCGCATACAACCAACTGGGGCAATATGAAAAAGCGATGGCGGCCGGCGAGCAGGCGCTGTATTACCAATCCGATTTTCCTTTGGCATCCAATAATCTCCAGTATGCGCGTCAACGGATTAGAGTTCCGTAAGTTATCTCGGCTAGCCCTGTTGCAGTATCGCTTGTCTTCTCGAAGGCGACGCTCCGTTGGTCGTGAATTCAACCCCCGGCAAGTGTTCTCAAAAATCCCCAAAAAAGTTCTTGACGCAGATACAATATTTTGTAGTAATGCAAAACGGTGAGGCGGTAACCCTAAAAAAAGGAGATAGCGCTATGAAACGACAATTTCTTGCCAGTATGTTCATCGGGATGATGGGATTCATTTGTACTAATCAGTTGGAGGCGACCGAGGCCATCCTCACAGACAATGCTACAGTTGCAGTGGCCAAATCGGCAGGTAGTTCCAGGAAGGCGGTTTCTTACCTTCATATTATCGGCCCACGGGGCAGCAGTAGCGAACAGGACGTATTCTTAAAGTTTGACTTCTCCTCATTACCCGACGGCACGGCAGGAAGCAACATAGCCAAGGCAACGCTGGTGTTGTATGCAAACACTGTTAAACACGCTGGTTCATTTGACGTCGTAGCTGTCAACGGAGCGTGGAGCGAACTCACCGTGACATCCGCGACAGTCCCTTCACCAATCGAATCGGAAGCGACAGGAGTGGGAGTAGCCGAGAATGCATTTACAACGGTGGATTTAACAGGGCTGGTCAGGGATTGGGCCGATGGAGTGATTACGAACGACGGCATAGCGGTCATTCCTAACGTCTCGAATGTGGATGTGCTGTTTAGCAGCAAAGAGACCACGGGTGCCTCCCACGAACCGCGACTCCTAATCACCATAGTTGCTGCAAGAGGTGACACGGGTGCGACCGGTTCCACAGGATATACGGGTGCCACAGGAACTACGGGTTCGACCGGTCCCACAGGAACTACGGGTGCGACCGGCGCCACAGGACCTACGGGTGCGACCGGTGCCACAGGGTATACGGGTGCGACCGGTTCCACAGGAT
>CAIKBP010000072.1 GCA_903825695.1 uncultured Verrucomicrobiota bacterium | reverse complement strand
TACTCGACACGGGCGCTGAAATTCATGCAATGCGCGACCCGACGCGTGGCGGCTTGGCCGCGACTGTGTGCGATATCGCTCGTGCGTCGGGCGTCGGGATCCGGCTGCAGGAAACGGCATTGCCGATCAGTCCCGAGGTACGTGGCGCGTGCGATCTGCTGGGGTTGGACCCGCTGACGATTGCCAACGAAGGTAAAGTGGTTGTATTTTGCCGGAGCGCCGATGCCGAGCGTGTATTGAATGCGATGAAGTCCCATCCGCTGGGGCACCGCGCGTGCATAATCGGCGAAGTTGCGGCGGAGCCAGCGGGCATTGCGCTTTTGCATACGGCGATCGGCGGCGAACGGATCGTAGATTTGCCTACGGGCGAGGATTTGCCGAGAATTTGCTGAACATGAATCAACCCCGCTCTGAGCGGGATCAATCAAACGAACATGGAAAACAAGGAAGCAAAAGTGAGTAACCGAAAATTCATGACAATGGATGGCAACGAAGCGGTGGCACACGTGGCGTACCGCGTAAACGAGGTCATCGCCATCTATCCAATTACACCGTCTTCTAACATGGGTGAATGGGCGGACCAATGGGCCTCCGAGGGCGTGAAAAACATTTGGGGCACGGTTCCCACGGTGGCAGAAATGCAGAGCGAAGGCGGCGCGGCTGGCGCTGTGCACGGCTCGCTGCAAACTGGAGCGCTCAGTACCACATTCACTGCGTCGCAGGGTCTGTTGTTGATGATTCCAAACATGTACAAGATCGCCGGCGAACTGACTTCGGCGGTCTTTCACGTGTCAGCGCGGACGGTGGCGACGCACGCGTTGTCCATTTTTGGCGACCACAGCGACGTGATGGCCGTGCGAGGCACCGGCTGGGCGATGCTGGCTTCGGCATCGGTGCAGGAAGCGATGGATTTCGCCATTATTGCGCAGGCGGCGACCTTGGAGTCGCGCATACCGTTCCTGCATTTTTTTGACGGTTTCCGGACGTCGCACGAGGAGGCCAAGATCGAGGTGCTTGCCGAGCGGGATTTGCGGGCGATGATCGATGACAATCTGGTCGCGGCACACCGCGCGCGCGCCTTGACACCCGATAGGCCTCTGTTGCGCGGTACGGCGCAGAATCCAGACGTGTTCTTTCAAGCGCGTGAGACGTGCAACCGCTTCTATCTGGTTTGTCCGGACATTGCGCAGCGGGCGATGGATCACTTCGCGAAACTCACGGGCCGGAGTTATCGGCTGTTCGAATACCACGGCGCGCCCGATGCAGAACGCGTGATCGTGCTCATGGCGTCCGGATGTGAACCGGCGCATGAGACGGTGGATTATCTTAATCAGCGTGGCGACAAAGTCGGGGTGCTCAAGGTGCGGTTGTATCGGCCGTTCGACATGAAACGGTTTGACGAGGCATTGCCCGCGACAGCGAAAGCTGTTGGGGTGCTGGACCGCACAAAGGAGCCGGGTAGCTCAGGCGAGCCGCTTTATCTCGATTGCGTCAACGCCTTGTGTGAGCAGGGCCGTGGCAATATCAAGATCGTCGGCGGACGATATGGATTGTCATCGAAGGAGTTTACGCCCGCAATGATCAAGGCGGTCTTCGACAATCTGGGACAGGCGAAACCGAAAAACCATTTCACGGTGGGCATCAACGACGACGTGACTCATACCAGTCTGCCGTACGACGCCGAGTTTTCGGTGGAATCCGAGAAGGTGACGCGGGCTGTGTTTTACGGATTGGGCGCTGACGGCACTGTCGGAGCGAACAAGAACTCGATCAAGATCATCGGTGAGAGCACGCGGAACTACGCGCAGGGCTATTACGTGTACGATTCGAAGAAGTCAGGTTCAATGACGGTGTCGCACCTGCGGTTCGGACCGGACCCCATTCGCTCGACATATCTTGTCAACAAAGCAAACTTTGTGGCCTGCCATCAACCGGTCTTCCTCGAACGCTACGACATGTTGAAAGACGTTGTGCCAGGCGGTGTGTTCCTGTTGAACACGCCGTATGGCCCGGATGAGGTGTGGTCGCATCTGCCACGGCGGATGCAACGCCAGATCGTGGACAAGAAACTGAGAGTTTACGTCATAGACGCGGTGAAAGTTGCCCGCGAGAGCGGCATGGGTGGGCGCATCAACACGGTCATGCAGACCTGCTTCTTTGCGATCTCGGGCGTGCTGCCGCGCGAGTCGGCGGTGGAAGAGATCAAGAAGTCGATTCGCAAAACCTATGGCAAGAAAGGCGAGGAGATCGTGCAGATGAACCTCAAAGCGGTGGATAGCACGTTGAGTCATCTGTTCGAGGTGAAGATCTCGGGCGGCAAGGATGGCGGCTTCGAATTGCCGCCTGCGGTGTCGCGGGAGGCGCCCGAGTTTGTGCGGGATGTGCTCGGAGAGATCATCGCTGGTCGAGGCGATGAACTACCGGTCAGCAAGCTACCGTGCGACGGTACCTTCCCAACTGGAAGCGCTGCTTGGGAAAAACGCAACATTGCACTGGATATCCCCGTCTGGGATCCCGTGACATGCATTCAGTGCGCGAAATGCGTCATGGTGTGTCCGCATGCCACGATTCGCGCAAAGGTTTACGAGCCAGCATTACTGGCAAAAGCGCCGGCGACGTTCAAGTCCATCGACGCACGTGATCGCGAATGGAAGGGTATGAAATTCACGATCCAAGTGGCGGCCGAGGATTGTACGGGATGCGGTTTATGCGTGGACGTTTGTCCGGCTAAAAACAAGACGCAGACAAAGCTCAAGGCGATCAACATGGCGCCGCAGGCGCCGTTGCGCGAGGCAGAGCGGGTCAACTGGAGCTTCTTCCTGTCGATCCCCGATTTCGACCGGCGCAAGCTGAAGGTAAACAGTATTCCACAGCAACAACTCGAGCAGCCGTTGTTCGAGTTCTCCGGAGCATGCGCAGGGTGTGGCGAGACGCCATACATCAAGCTCGCCAGCCAGTTGTTTGGCGACCGGATGGTCGTTGCCAACGCGACGGGTTGCACTTCGATTTACGGCGGTAATCTGCCGACGACGCCATGGGCGAAAAATGCCGATGGACGCGGGCCGGCATGGAGCAACTCGTTGTTCGAGGACAACGCGGAGTTCGGGTTTGGTTATCGGTTGTCCATCGACAAGCAGAAGGAGTTTGCGGCGGAATTGGTGAAGAAACTCGCACCACAGCTCGGCGACGAACTAGTGCAAGGCTTGTTGGCGGCGGCCCAGAAAGACGAGTCCGGCATTTATGAGCAGCGGCAACGGGTCGCGGCGCTGAAGGCCAAGTTGCAGAACGTCAACACGCCCGAAAGCCGACAGTTGCTCACCATCGCCGACATGCTGGTCAGGAAAAGCGTGTGGATCATGGGCGGTGACGGCTGGGCCTACGATATTGGGTTCGGCGGTCTGGATCACGTCCTGGCAAGCGGGCGCGATGTCAACGCGCTGGTGCTCGATACAGAAGTGTATTCCAACACCGGTGGACAAATGTCGAAATCCACGCCGCGCGGTGCGGTGGCGAAGTTCGCAGCGGGCGGCAAACCGGGGCTTAAGAAGGACCTCGGCCTGATCGCGATGAGTTACGGAAACGTTTACGTCGCTTCCGTGGCGATGGGCGCGCGGGACGAGCACACCTTGCGGGCGTTCTTGGAAGCGGAATCGTACGAAGGCCCATCGTTGATCATTGCTTACAGCCATTGCATTGCTCACGGCATAAACATGACGACTGCCATGCAGAATCAAAAGGCCGCGGTCAACTCAGGGCAGTGGTTGTTGTATCGGTACGACCCGCGGCGCACTGCACGGGGCGAGAACCCGCTGCAATTGGATTCGCGACCGCCGAAACAGAAGGTCGGGGAGTATTTGTTGATGGAAAACCGGTTCAAGATGCTGACGAAGAGCCACCCTGACCACGCCAAACTGTTGTTCAAGATGGCGCAGGAAGACACGGAGACGCGGTTCCGGTTCTATGAGTACCTGGCGGCGCGAAAACTGACGCCGGAAAAACCGGCAGAGCCGACGCCACCGGCGGCGAATGCTTGATAGAGAAGGGGGATGAGAACATGGATTTGACGACAACTTATCTGGGGATGAAACTCCGCAACCCGCTGGTGATGTCGGCATCGCAGGTGCTATCGGGAGAACTGGACAATGTGCGCCGTGCAGAGGATGCGGGCGCCGCGGCAGTCGTGTTGTATTCATTGTTTGAAGAGCAGTTGCGGATGGAGGCGCGCGAGCTGGATTATCACATGACGGCCGGCACCGAAAGTTTCGCCGAATCGCTGACGTATTTTCCGGAGCCGAGCGAGTTCTGTCTGGGTCCTGAGGAATACCTGAAACACATCCAGAAGGCGAAGAAAGCGGTGAAGATCCCCGTCATCGCAAGCCTCAACGGCGCATCGCTCGGTGGATGGACCGACTTCGCAAAAAAGATCGAGCAGGCCGGAGCCAACGCATTGGAGTTGAACATTTATAACATACCAGCCAATCTAAACCTGAGCGGCGCCGAGGTGGAGAAGGCCTATCTGGACATCCTCAAGGCGGTGAAGTCGGCGGTAAGAATCCCGGTCGCGGTCAAATTGGGCGCCCGGTTCAGCAGCATCGCGAACATGGCCAAACGGCTTGATGACGCCGGTGCGAATGGGCTGGTGTTGTTCAATCGATTTTATCAACCAGATGTTGATTTGGACGCGCTGGAGGTGACGCCAAATATACTGTTGAGCACGCCGCAAGCCATGCGGTTGCCGTTGCGCTGGATCGCGATCCTGCATGGGCGGATCAAGGCCGACTTAGCGGCCACGAGCGGCATACACACCGGCGAGGACGTCATCAAGATGCTCATGGTAGGCGCCAACGTGACGATGTTGTGCTCGGCACTCCTGAAGAACGGTGTCGGCCACCTGCACACCGTGGAACAGGAAATGCGCAACTGGATGGAAAAACATGAGTATGAGTCGGTCAGTCAAATGCGGGGCAGCATGAGCCAGATTCAGTGCGCGGATCCGACTGCCTTCGAGCGCGCCCAGTACATCCGCGCTGTCACGACATACAAGGTGTCATAGACACGACCGGAAGTGAAGATGGTGACGTGAAGTCGCAGCTTGGCGCAGACATTTGGTGGTAATCGGCGTCAACCTAACGGCTTGCCGACGGTGCCCTGTCTGTTATGATTAGATCCGAGGTTCGGTTTGATGAGCCAATCACGGAGAAGAACGATCCGCTTTGCCGTGGCTGTGTTTTGCGTTGTTGCGCTCTTGATCGTTGTCGGCCGGCTTGCCCTTCGCGAGCCACCGGTGTCTCCCAATGAGCGCCCGTCTGCGGTCGTTGCCACGCCTCCTCCCGTCTATCACATCGCATCGCCGCTCAATGGCGCAGGGCGCGAAGCGGATTCGAATCGGGTCATTGAGGCGACAAGTACCAACGCCGCCGCGATTTACCGGCAAGCGTTCGTACTCTACGAAGCGCTTTCGAACGGCGAGAAGGAAGTGATTGGTAATTGGCGAACCAACGTTGATCCATTGGTCGATGCGGAACTTTGCGAGAAGATCCAACCGATCTGCAAGCTGATGCATCAGGCAGCGACGCTGACAAACTGCGATTGGGGGATTGAAGAGCCCATCGTGTCTTCCACGCGTTTACCCCATCTTATGCCAGGTCGCAATATTGCTCGGGCCATGGTCTGGAGCGCCGTGCACTGTCGCACGGATGACACGGCGGGAGCGATTGACGATCTTGTGGCCAGTTCCAAGCTGGGTAGCAGTTTATCTTCGCCGCCGATTATACTTACCCATCTTTTCGATCTGGCAATTCAGAATCTGGTAATGGAAGCCGTGGCGGAACATGCCAGCATGTTTACCGGTGCAGATGACAGGCACTTGGTTCAACTTTTCGATGACGCTTGGTACGTGGAAGAGTTGTGCCGCGCAATCGAGGGTGAGGCCTATATAGTAAGTCACGAGGCCGACAAGCTGGCGGCTATGCCGCCTGAGGAGGTTGCACATGAACTGGAGGAACTGAAGAGAATGGGCAGCTCCGAAGTGCAGACGGTGGACACAGGGCAAGCCATCGCAGGAATACGCCAAGCCGCAGAATTGGAGAGGGAACTCGCCGAAGCGCTGGATTCTTCGGAGGCAGACTACCGCGACTGGTTGGCCCGCTCGGAAGCCGTTCGGAGCACAAACCCATTTGTCGAGATGTTCTTGCCTGTCATCGGCACCGAGGTGGACAGAACGCAAGCTACAACAGTCCGAAGTGCGATGGTGGTGGCAGGTTTGGCGGTGATCCGAGATGGGCCGAATGCTCTCCTGTCGCATACCGACCCCATCACCGGCCAGCAGTTTACTTACACAGAAACGGCCGGTGGATTCGAATTACAGTCCGGCTACCAGGTCAACGGCCAACCGCTGAAGTTGTCGTTCAGGTAAGCGGCTGGCAGCTTGGGGCAGGCACAGTCGAAAGATGGGGTGGATGACGGGATTCGAACCCGCCGTGATTATGTGTGTAGAGGCGTGAAAAGCCGTTAAAAGGCGTTAAAAGGCGTTATTACTCCCGCCTAAACCAACCTTAAAACTCCAAAGCGGCGACCAAAGCGTCACTTTTTGTCACTCAAAAAACGCCTCTGAATCCAAGCACGTGTGGATTCTATGGCGACCCAAAACGCGAGTGCCGTTGTTCGCCGTCCATGATTAAACGATACAGGAACATGGGAAATGTCGGATTAAGCCGCAACAATGTCTTGACTACCCCAACAACTGCGCTTCCGCGAATGCAAACGGCCCGGGCGGATTGCCGTGGTCATTCGGCGGGTTTCAGGGGCGCGGGAGACCGAAAGGGCCCTTAGCGAGTCAGGTCCGGGGAGGATCGACCTTGAAGCCCTTTCGGTTCACACCGCGCTGGTGAGAGGTTATTTAGGTGGCGGCCTACAACCGGGTCCCGAACCACCGGGACGTTGCGGACATATTTTATCCATGGTCAATTTGCCGTCGCCGTTCTTGTCGAGCGTCTTCAACGCCGCCGCCGCATCGGCGATCTCACTGGCGTCGATCACGCCGTCATGATTCACATCTAACGCGCTCATGATGGGATCGGGAGGCGGGCCATGCTTTCCATCGGTTCCGTCTTGTCCTTCCGGGGGTGGAGGCGGGGCGTTTTCGCTACCGGGACCGCCAGGCCCACCACGCCAACCGGGCCCACCGCCGGGGCCGCCAGGCCCGGGCTGCGGACGAAGCTCGTCGGGCGTCAATTTGCCGTCGCCATTCTTGTCGAGCGTCTTCAACGCTGCTGGCGCGTTGGCGATTTCGGTGGCGTCGATCACGCCATCATGGTTTGTATCCAGCGCCGCGAAGAGCGGCGAGGGAGGAGGTGGGCGTTTACCCTGAGGAGGCGGGCTATTTGTTCCCTGGGCGTTTGCCATCCATGCGGATGCACCCAGTGCGAGGGCTGTCATCAGTGCTGTGCGTAACGTTTTCACTCTGTTGCTCCTTTCGGGAGTTGGTCTGTTTCTTCTACTCGATGAGACTTTACGTGCATGACAAGACATCGCGCGGGCGCATGACAAAACTGTAATACTGCTGTGCTTGCGCTCGCCCCCCGCCGCTGTATGCTGTTTGGCGTGAAAGTGCTCGTCGTTGAGGATGACCGGAAGATCGCTTCCTTTGTCCAGAAGGGGTTGAAGGAAGCCGGCTTCGTCGTCGAAACATGCGGGGACGGCAATGAAGGACACAACCGTGCGACCCGGCAAACCTACGATGTGATCGTGCTCGACATCATGCTGCCAGGCCGCGATGGCCTGAGCATTCTGCGCGCGTTGCGGGAGAAGAAAAACACTGTGCCGGTCATTCTGCTAACAGCGCGCTCTGGGTTGAACGAGCGCGTCGAGGGATTGAACCTCGGGGCGGACGATTATCTCCCAAAGCCGTTCTATGTGGAGGAACTAATAGCGCGCATTCAGGCGGTCGTTCGCCGCGCATCGGGAGAACAACTGACCCAACTGACGGCTGGCGATTTGACAGTGAACCTGATTACACATGTAGTGAAGCGAGGTAAAGAGCAAATCGAGTTGACGGCCCGAGAGTTTAACCTGTTGGAGCTGTTGATCCGCGCGCCAGGGCGCGTGTTCACGCGCACGCAAATTCTCGAACACGTCTGGGGTTACGACTTCGACCCCCAGACAAATGTTGTGGATGTGTATATTCGCCGGCTGCGCGCGAAAATTGATGCGCCAGCGGAACCGTCGTGGATCGAAACGGTCCGCAGCGTCGGGTACCGGTTCCGCCACCTCGAGTAAGACAGGATGAAGTTTCGTCTTAAAATCACGCTGCTATCGCTCCTTATCTCCGGCACTCTGTTGATCGGTTTTGGAGTGAACTTCCTCGGCGTCATCTCACGGGTGCAGATGGATCGCATTGACCGCGAGATTCGGGGACTTGGTGACCCACCACTCCGTCACTTGATGCCGCGCGAGTTCTGGCAGAATTTCGGCCAGTCGATGCAGACCATCTATGGCGATGAACGGTCAAGCCAACTGGCAGCCCGTGTGTTGGATGCGCAAGGCAAGGTTCTCTACAGTTCGCCGCAGTGCCCGCGCAAGGTGGTTGAGATATCTTTGCCGGTTCTGGAGTTCGATGGACCTTCACCGCCCGTACTGGCGGGGCACGACGCCCAAGAAATGCCCCCTACACCGCCATCCAAACCTTCTTCAGAGCGCGACGAGCCAAGAATGCCCCCACCGCCGCCGTTGGCGCGGATGAAGAAACCTGTTTTCCAAACCGTGAAGACCACTGACGGTGAATGGCGCGTCGGGATTCTGGGCAACGAGATGGTGACCATGATGATCGGCGTCGACCTCGCAGCATATCACCGTGACTTCGATCGTGTTCGCAATGCGTTTCTGATCGCTGTGCCGTTGGGATTACTCGTGTTGGTGGCGGGCGGCTGGCTGCTGGCAACGCGCGCATTACGGCCGGTTGCGCTCATCACGCGCACGACCAAAGGGATCACCGCTCGCGGCCTCGACAAGCGAATCCCCACCACCACCGCCGATCCCGATCTGGCACGACTCGTCGAGGTAATCAACGGGATGCTGGATCGATTGGAAAAAAGCTTCCAACAAGCGGTGCGATTCAGCGCTGACGCCGCGCACGAACTACAGACACCACTGACCGTGTTGCAGGGCGAGTTGGAGCAGGCCATCCAGACGGCTGTGGTAGATTCCGACGAGCAGCAGCGCTACAGCGATCTGTTGGAAGAAGTGCAACGGCTCAAGGCGATTGTCCAAAAACTATTGCTCTTGGCGCGCGCCGATGCCGGACAGTTGGCGTTACACTTGGAAAGCGTGGACCTGACTGCT
>CAIKBP010000071.1 GCA_903825695.1 uncultured Verrucomicrobiota bacterium | reverse complement strand
GAACGTATTCAACGCGCTGAACACATTGGCAGACCCCGCATATGGAATCTGCCGCCAGTTATTCGCGGTCGGACCACATACATAAAGGCCTGTGTTGCCAGTGGTCAAAATCGCCACGTCGCCCGTTGTCAATGCGCAGGTGGCAGGCAGCGAGCTAACATAGCGAATGTGGCTCGCGGTCGATCCGCTTACCTGCGCGATTGCCTGGATGGAAGCGAACAATAAAACCAGAATGATTCTCATAAATCCTCATGCACAATAACTAAACTGCACGCCATCCGGGTGCGCTGCGGCCGCAACGAAAATTGTCGCCATATCGCAAGCGTTGGCGTGCACGGAATCTCCAGCATTCAAAACCGTCCCGCCCGTCGAGGGCGTAACACCAGTTCCGCCGATATATACCGGACCACTATTCCCGGCAAGCGGCTGGATAACTATATCCCGCGCTGGGGTCGTAGAAGCCATCAACGCCACACCCACATTATCGCTCGCTGTCGCCTTGAGACCGTGGTGCATCGTGAATCCGGCGGGCGGATTCTGGAGCATGTAGGACAGTTGCTTCAGCACGGCCATCACGGTAATTGCGGTGGTGTCCGTGGCGGCGTTCCGATTGTCCGCCTTTGCGCCGAACGTAACGTGGGCATTATCTGCAATCGTGGAGGCGGACTGCACCGCAAACGTACCCGTGTTGGTAACGGCCCGTGACGCCGGGGCCTGCTCCATGGCAGAGATTTCTTTCAGGATGCTGACGACGGACGCAGGAGTCGTGTCTGTGGCTGTGGATTTGGCATCCGCCTTTGCGCCCAATGTCACAGACGAACCATCCGCAATCGTGGAAGCCGATTGTACAGCGAACGTGCCACCGTTCTTTACGTTGCCGATTTCGGCGGTGCCTGCCGAGATTCCGATGGTCGAGTTAGAGAACGTGACCAGCAGGTGTGTGCCGCTGTCCCACACGGCCAACAGAACCTTGAGCACGCCCTTGAGCACGGCGACAATCGACCAGGAATCTGTCGTCGCCGTGGTGGCAGGGGCGTCGATTTTGGTGCCCTCTGTAACAAGCGCTCCGTCCACGAATGCGCCGGCAATAGCAGTCACCGGTCCACCACCAGTCCCGCCGCCTGCAACGTTCACGTCGAGCTTGTTTCCGGTGACCGTGACGCCGTTTCCGAGCGCGTCCACAATCTGCGCGGTGCTGATGCCGACCTGCTGGTTGCGCAGGGGATTGGCGAGCGTGCCTAGCGGAGTACCCGTGGAATCTACTGGAACGGATGCGCCGATAGGACGATTGTACTGATCGACCAAAACGTGATCGAGCAGCGTCCCATCTGGAACTGCAGCGGGCAAGGACGATGCGACTTTATGGTATTGGATTCCCATTAGGAAACCTCCACGGTCAAACCGGAATCTTCCTTCGTCGCCTCAACATGATCAGCCGATCCAACCGCGCAAACGTGGTGCAGTGCGCCGTTCTTAAAGATTCTGGCCATCGGAGCAGGTGCGAAAGGCGGCGGAGTGGCCGCCGAAGTCGGAATGGCTGCTGGAATTGGGACCGGAGCCGCGGCGACCTCGCGCTCCATTGGAAGCGGGCGCTGCTCAATCTGCCACAATTCGTAGGCGATAAACAGCAGTACCGCCACGCACAACACAAGCAAAATGGTTATCAAGGTAATCATTGCGTTCCCACCTTCCCGCTCAACCCAACGGCCCCGCTGAATCTCGTACCGCCCGGACTTGTCAGCGCACTTGTCGCGAACGATCCTGGCATCAAATTAGAGCCGTCCGTAATCTCGTAATAGTAGGTCGTAAGCGGCGTCAACACGGCATGCGTGCCGAGCACAAACGTTGTGGACTGCCCCGGATTGGTGTTGCCCGTGCGCGTGCAGTCATAATTGCTTCCGCCCGTCGTGTCGGCGTGTTCCACGGTGCGCGAGAGATTTGTAAATAGGTGCAGTGCGCACGTTCCGTGGCCTGAGCCGTTCACCCGCGTCCAGGTGATAGATTCGGTCGCCCCGGTCGAAGCAAACGCGCCTGCCACGTTCTGATAGCCGCCGCCGGCAGTTGTCGCGTAGAACGAAATCAGCCCCGCCGTCTCGCTCCACATGTTGATGTGGTCGTT
>CAIKBP010000070.1 GCA_903825695.1 uncultured Verrucomicrobiota bacterium | reverse complement strand
GCTCGGACATGTGGAAGCCCTACCTGCGGGTGATCCGCGAGAAATGCTCCCAGGCGCTCCACATCCTGGATCGCTTCCATATCGTCGCCAAGGCGTCGCGTCACAATAACCTGACTACCTTTTCTTGCGCGTTGGCAAGAGCGTGTAGTTCCATTCGCCGTGAAAGTGTGCGCGCTTGAGGTTGACAGCGGCGAGTTCCCGATCGGAGACCTTGATCCCCGTCGGATAGGTTCCTTCATCCAACTCGGCCTGGAGTCTCAAGCCTGCCTTGGTGGTTGTGTTGGCGATCAAGTTTATGACGACATCGTGACTCACCAGTGGTCGGCCACGCCAGTTCTGGGTAATGTGACAGAACATGCGATGCTCGATCTTGTTCCATTTGCTGGTGCCCGGTGGAAAATGGCAAACATGAACCGTCATGCCCAGATTCACCGCCAAGTCATGCAGCGCTACTTTCCACAAGCGGCTACGACTGCCGTTGCTGCCGCCTCCATCGGCGGTGATCAGCAGTTCTTTCGTATTGCGATATCGCTTCGCTCCCATCTTTCGCCACCAACGCCGAATCGCTTCGGCGGCAAAGCGTGCGGTGTCGTGATCGATGCCCACGCTGACCCACCCCTGGTTCTCACTCAAGTCATATACGCCATAGGGAATCGCCTTGCCCAGTTGCGGATCCATGAAATCATGCACCTGCACCTCTTCTGGCTCTCCTTGCGGTTGCCACTCGCGGCCCCCATTCCTGAACTGCCCTATCAGTTCCTTCTTCTTCGTATCCACCGAGATCACCGGTTGGCCTCGATACTGGAATTGCTTCACCGTTGCGTTGATATGCTCGAACTGCGCATTGCGGTCTGGATGGTCTGCCCCTTCTTTGGTCTTGCGATTACTCTGTAAGCTATAGCCATCGGCGTTGAGCAATCGCCCCACCGTGCGCGGGCTGACACTGTGCCCCTGTTTGGTCAATACTGCTGCCAGATGGGTTGTGCTCTTGCAAGTCCAACGCAATGGCGACTCCGGATCGCCCCGCGTCACCGGGTCCACCAACTGTTCCAAAGCCTCCGCCAACCCAGGATCGGCTTCACTGCACCGCTTCCGTCCCCCGCCCTCGACGCGCAGTCGCGATGGCAATGGCATGTCTGGCATTTCTTCCCGCTCGGCCAATTCCGCCAGACCCCTCTTGATGGTGTTTGGAGACATGCCGATCACGCTACTCAGCGCCCGAACTCCGCCCCATCCGTAAGCCCGAGCCTCTGCCGCAGCCCACTGCCGACGCATACGTTCGTCCATTAACGGTGCAAGCGAAAGAAACTTCGTGGCTATCGCCACCAGTTCGGCCGCATGCTGCATACCCCTTTAGAACATACTTTGACAATATCGTCAAGTTGTTTTGACGCGAAGCCTAAGCGTTGCGCTCATGACCACACTGGTCGCAACGCTCGAGATGACCGCCGAGAACGGCGGTCCGGCAGACCTCGATCGCATGCATCACGCGGCGTTGTGCGACGGACATCGAAGCGCCGTGCTGCT
>CAIKBP010000069.1 GCA_903825695.1 uncultured Verrucomicrobiota bacterium | reverse complement strand
CCTCAATTGAAGAACCCGGGAATTGAGAAGTGAACAGGGTCGAAAACGAGCTTCGCCAACTTCCGGAGCATAGAGAATCATTTTCGTAACACTTGATCTTGTTGGTGATATTCTGTATCTCTGTAGTGGTAAATACGGGAAACCGTCCGATAGCCATGTCCGATATTCCGTCATTATTCACATCCGCGAACCAGCCATCTTGTTCAGCGTTATCATTAGTAAACCCCATCGTATCTGCTACTGAATGAACTGGAATAAAGCCCGTCCCTTCATTCGGATCACCAACAAGGAGGACGTAAGTCGGGGCGGGTTGTGGCCAGGTGTTGTACGCATTGGTAACGAAATCCTTCAACTGCTGATCCTGGGTTGCCCCAGGAAATTGATTATAGATATCAGAGATGTAGGCGATCCCGACGTGCAAATTGTCCATTGTTGCTCGGTAGTTTGCAAAGTCGGCAAGTTCCGTTCCTGCGTATGAACTATCCGTGACGAGAAGGTAGTCGATGTACGTCGGCGGGGTGTGAAGTTGTGCCGCCGTAAGATACGTCACGCTCCCCCCGAGCGTGGCAATTGCTGTCGCGCCAGATCCACCACCACCCGTGATGGAAACGGTTGGCGAAGTATAGTTCGTGCCACCATTGGTGACAGATAGACTCGCAATTGACGCGCTCGTGAGCGCGACGGAAGCCGTAGCACCGGATCCATTACCGCCGGTGATGGAGACTGTTGGGACGGAGGTGTAATTAGTACCGCCGTTGGTAAGCATCAATGATGCAACTGCCCGTGGCGTTAGAGTAATAGCGGTGGTGGCACCAGACCCATTACCGCCGGAGATGGAGACGGTTGGCACGGAGGTGTAATTGGTACCACCGTTGGTAAGCGTTAGATTGGAGATAGGTGCAGCTTGGAGCGCGGCCCTACCGGTGGCACCGGATCCACCACCACCAGTAATGGAAACGGTTGGAATTGATGTGTAGCCGCTGCCGTGGTTTGATATTGTAATCGCCGAGACAGCCCTATTCTGTACCGTTGCCGTGGCTGTAGCACCGGATCCACCACCGCCTGTGATGGAGACGGTTGGGACAGAGTTGTATAACATGCCGCCGTAGGAGACAGTAATACTAGCAACAGTTGTTGGCGCCAAAGTAGCCGTCGCGGTGGCGCCAGATCCACCACCACCCGTGATGGAGACTATAGGAGAGGTGTAACCGGAGCCGCCGTTGGTAAGGGTCATTGACCCAACTACTCCTGGAGCAAGAGTAGCCGTAGCCGTAGCGCCAGCTCCACCACCGCCGGAGATGGCAACGGTTGGGGTGGAAGTGTATCCAGAACCACCGCTAGTAATGGCTAGGCTAGCAACTGACGCACCATTCAACGTGACCGATGCTGTGGCACCAGACCCACCACCGCCGGTGATAGCAACGGTCGGGGTGGAAGTGTATCCCGATCCACCACTCATGAGCGCCAGGTCGGTAATTGACGTGCCAGTTTGTTCGGCAGCCACAGGAGCTGAAACAACATCGGCCGGATTGGCTACCATCGCTTTTGCTAACGCGGTCGTGCTCCCCAACTTGTTCGCTTTACTCTTCACCGAATTGTTCAGGTCGTAGGTCATGGTAACCGTGATATGCGGCGTTTCCTGCAGCGTCTGGGTTGCTGGATTGTACCGTAATGGGTTGACGGCCAATTCAACTATGCGCTGGGAGCGAAAGTGACGATCGTTGACAATGCTGACTCGGGTGCTGGGTAGGAACGCGTTCTGCTGGTAAGCAGTATCACTCTTCGTGAACACATCATCGACATAGGAAAGGCCCTTGGCATCCTTCTTGGCGGTCGGTTGCGGTACCGGGTAGACCATGACATCTGGATAGATCTTCGGCGCACCGTTATCGACCGCTTGGACGCGAATGTTAATAGCTTGTTCTGGAATAGCGAACTGTTGTTTGAGGTACGGAATTTGCGGTGTACCGACAGTCGTGTTCGTCGAAGTGGTTTCCTGTGGTAGAGAAAGTTTTTGATAGGTCGTACCATCTTGGGTAACGGCCGTTTGAACGACATCGGGGAAATCCAATGTCACGGTCTTGGTGACGGATGGAAGCACGTGGGTTTGTTTGCTGGAAATAAACAAAAATGCCGCTGCGGCCAGACCTGCAATCGACACACTAAGTACCAAAAACCGAGTACCAACCTTTTTACTGGTCCTTGTAGTAGTATCCTGCATTTGGATTATATTTAGTTGATATTTTCTATACTAATAGCAGTAGTATACCATAATATCGAGCTTCTGTAAAGTTCATACGTTACCTCTTCTTCGTACGTTGTTCCATTTTTACAAATGCGCTCCCGATACCGTAAACGATCCGATGCAAAAATAACAAACCAGCGTGAAACGCGCCTTGCTACCTAGCATGATGTCGACTTACCCCAACCGGGTCGATCGATTTGCCTGGACGAGCGAAAGGACGCCCGTGACAGTGGCGAAGGCAAGAAGAATGCCGAATCCAAGGAGAAGCGGCTTCGTTTGCCACCCGACCATAAGAACGGAACGCATGGCATCGAACGCGTAGGTCGTCGGATTGTACGTCGCCGCGACCTTCAGCCAGTGCGAAGTAATAAATGCTTTCGGAACAAACGTAGCCGACAAAAAGATGAGCGGGAAGAAGACGAACGTCGATGCCTGGGTCGCATTCGCGCTCCGAGTCTTCAACGCAACGAAGACCGAGAATCCGGAAAAGGCCATACCCCAAATAAACGTCAGGAGAATAATGACGCCATACCCAGCCAGACCCGTCTTAGAGGTCAGCCCCATGGCCAACGCCAAACCAAGAATGAGGATCGCTTCGATAATGAGCACGATCGCTCCGGCCAACATCGCACCCCAGATGATTGCCAATCGTTTCGCCGGAGAAAGGAGTAGCTTCGTGTAATATCCCGTCTGGATATCTCGCACCAGCGACTGGCCAGCCAACCCAGCACCATTGATGGCGGCAGAAATGATCGAGACCGGCAAGATGAACGCTAAGTAGCTCCCGGTAAACCCTGGTAATTTTGACACATCAGAAAGTCCGGCATTGTACACAAGGAGAAAAAAGACGCTGATGGCGATCCCAGGAATAGTTTCGACCGGGTTGCGAAGGTAATATTTCAGGGTCCGACTGGTGAGGAGGATAATATCCATCATATATTATTGTTGCGTCGTTACTGTCTCTGTTGCGGATTTCGCGTCAACGGCGAGCCGCGCTCCTGTGGCCTTAAGAAAGACGTCATCGAGCGACGGTTGCGATAGCATGACGTTCTTGACCGCGATTTTTGATTTGTCCAGGACTCGAAGCATGTCCGGTAGACGTGCCGTGGCATTGCTTACGTAGCAGATGGTTTCATGACCGACCGTTTTTGCTGAATCGACCAACGCCTGCAACAATGCCGTTGCTGAGGCTGCGGTCGTCGAATCCTCAAACGCGATCGTCACCACCTCGCTACCCATCGTCGCTTTCAGGGCAGTTGGCGTGCCGGATGCGACGATCGTACCTTCATGGATGATCGCAACCTGGTCAGCGAGCTTGTCCGCTTCTTCTAAGTACTGCGTCGTAAGAAAGATCGTCATACCCTCTTCACGATTCAACCGCCGAACTTCTTCCCAGATCTGCACCCGACTGACTGGATCGAGACCGGTCGTCGGCTCGTCGAGAAAGAGAATTTCTGGTCGATGGACAAGTGCGAGGGCAAGATCCAAACGGCGCTTCATTCCACCAGAAAAATTTCCGGCCGTCTTTTTCGGATCAACATCCAACAAACCCACTTTCGCTAACAGCTCTTCGCTGCGCTGGCGAGCGTCTTGTGCTGAAAGTCGATAGAGCCGCCCCTGAAGCTCGAGCAACTCGCGAGCTCGCATAACCGGATCCAGACCAACGTCCTGCAATGCAACGCCGATACGTTGTCGGACTTCGGAAGATCGAGTGGCGAGATCTAAACCGGCGATAGTGGCGGTGCCAGTGGTAGGCGCTAAAATAGTCGTAAGAATTTTGATCAGTGTCGATTTTCCGGCTCCGTTTGGTCCGAGGAACCCAAAGATGGTCCCGGAACCAACGTCCAGCGACACGCCCTTCAAGACGACAAAATCGCTGAAGGCCTTGGTGATGGAATTAACATGAATACTTCGATCAGAATTCTGCATACGCTCTGTGTTAGAGAGCGAAAGTATACGATATTGAGATCGTTCGGTCAACGGTGTTCTTGGTTTGATATTTATGGAAACCTGTTAGGCCTCCGCTCATGGTGTATACTTAGGGCACGTCCTAAAAACAAGCTCCAAAATATTACATCCATGTCACGAAGAAATTGGATCATGGCGGAACGAGTACCGAAAAAAACTTCTCTAAGAACACAATCACTGCGCTTGCTTACATTGTGCGCCAGTGTTGCGTTGCTCGTTACGTCTCCAAGAGCCGGGGCCCAAACACCAACACCGGTAAATAAGTGTGGAAATGTTAGCGGCGCTGTCGTAGTAACGGCCGATCTTACCGCTACGAATGGCAAGTGTCTGGTCGTTTCCGGTGACAACACGACCATCGACGGGAACCATCACACCATCACGGTCACTGGAGGATACGATAACTGGGCGATCAGCGACACTCACTACAACCATCTGACCGTGCAGAACGTGGTAACCGACGTTGGTGTGTATATCTCCGGCACAAGCAGCAATGCGCTTGTCCAATATAATACCCTCGGTAGTGTGTATGTTTCAACGGCCGATGATGTTACGATCGATCATAATACGATCGGCAGCGTGAGCATTTCCGGCACGAGCGATGATCCGCCAGCTCGGGCACATTTGACGAATAATACGATCGTGAGCGACAACCAAACGATCATCGATTTCGACGGCGGAGATGTCGGGCCATGCCCGATAACGAACTTTGTGGTAACCGATAATACCATCACCAGCAACTATCGATGCACGGTGAAGGGTGACCCAACAATCGTCGGCCAAGACGTGTGCGATGAGCCGAAGGTGTTATTCATGCGCTGTGGTTCAGGGAATACGGTGAGTCATAACCTTCTTCTCTCTAATGGTGAGGCGATGCCCGCCCGATTCCGCGACGAATTTGATAATTCCATGGTGAACAACAATACGTTCTGGGCCACCCATGCCGTCGATGGCGGATTTTGCGCGTTCAACATCACCAGCGGCAACCTCGACAAGCATCCCCCACAAAATAATACTTTTACACGAAATCTCATGCGCGCTGATGATGACAGTGCGATGTGTCTACAATACGAAGGAGCGAGCAACACCTTCTCCTATAACACCATCTGGGCAAATAGCGGCGGGTATGCGGCAACCGTTGGTGGGCCCGCGAACGGCGTCTTTACCCACAACACATTCTATAACGCCGGAACCGGAGAAGCACTCGGCATGTCATATAAAGACCTTGGTGTGGACACCTTCAGCAACAATATTTTTGACTACCAATCGTCATCAGCCTATAGCTATGATTGGTGGGGTACTGACCGCTACCAGGGAAATAATAATCTGTTCTTCAATCGCGGTGGAAGCGTAGGTTTTGGGGCATACGGCGCCACGTTGGCCGCTTGGAAAGTTAGTGTCGCGCCGTACGATTCTGCCTCAAAAGAGGGTGATCCAAAATTCACCAACTCCACCACCGGCGACTTCTCGCTTCAAGCGGGATCGCCCGCGATCAATGCAGCCGGTGACGGTACCAACATCGGCGTCTGGCAAACTGGCGACTGCACCAGCTCCTGGTCCTGTGATCCTTGGCAAACCTGCCAAGATACTAATACCCAAATCAGAACCTGCCGAGACACCAACAGCTGCCAACCTCCAACCAACCAACCCGCGTTGACACAAAGTTGTGACGGCACAGCACCGACTGTAAGCATTACTGCCCCGACGAACACCGCGACTATCTCCGGCACCGTGTCTATCGCCGCTACTGCCAGTGATAACGTCAGTGTGGTCGGCGTGCAATTCAAACTCGATGGGAACGATCTTGGCAGCGAGGATACCGCTGCGCCATACGTCGTCAGCTGGGACACCACCAAGACGACCAGTACCTCGCACGCCCTGACTGCCGTCGCTCGCGACGCAGCTGGTCACACGACCACGGCTTCCGCCGTAATGGTAACCGTCAACAACGCCGTCGCTTGCGTGGAAGATTGGACGACCATACCGTGCAGTGGATGGTCCGGCTGTGACGCACTGACTCACACCCAAACCAGAACTTGTACGGATAAGAACGGTTGTAACACGACGGTCAATCAACCGACGTTGAGCCAACAATGCGCGGTGATTGATGTACTACCGCCGATGGCGGTGACGGACCTTCGCGCGTTATGATAGATATTCAGAACATCTCAACTTTCTCACGCACAAATAAAAAGAAATCATCATGAACATACACAATGACCGAATGATGCTCAAAGTACTAAATGTGTTATTGATGGTTACCACTGTGATCGATTTTTGGCTCAACAAAAAAGCAACGTTTGATGGCGTTTCGTTGTTCGTCCTGTTCATGCTTGTGACAGTCTATCTGTCACTAACCGCGGAAAAAAAGAAACCAACACCACAACAGTAGCGGCAAATCAGAAAGTTGAGAAACCCGAATATACTCATCACACCAACGAATGGTAGACTATCTACCATTTAACATCTGATCTGACCCTACCGATCCTCCAAGTGCGTGATCGGCTCCTCCCCTGCCAGCTGACGCAGGGTGTTCTTGAATTTGAGCTGTTGGATGAAGAGGTCATGTTCCGGCGGGAGCCCGTCGATCGTGAGTGGACCTTTGAGATAGAATCCGAGCCACTCCTGAACGCCCGTCAATCCAGCGCGCTTGGCGAGATCGAGGAAAAGTGCCAAATCATGCACGACCGGCGCGGCCAAGATCGAATCGCGGCATAAGAAGTTGATCTTCAGCTGCATCGGGTAGCCCAGCCAGCCCACCAGATCGATGTTGTCCCACGCCTCTTTCTCGTCACCACGCGGCGGGTAGTAGTTGATACGAATTTTGTGATATAGACCACCGTACAGATCGGGGTAGAGATCGGACTGGAAAATGGAATCCAACACAGATCCTTTCGTCACTTCCTTCGAGCGGAACGACCCGGGATCGTCGAGCACCTCGCCGTCGCGGTTACCGAGGATGTTCGTAGAGAACCAACCCCGCACGCCGATCATCCGCGCCTTCAACCCGGGGGCAATAATGGTCTTCAACAACGTTTGACCGGTCTTGAAATCCTTGCCCATCATCGGCGTATGGGTGTTGTCTGCCAGCGTACGGAGTGCGGGAATCTCGCAGTTCAGGTGTGGTGCGCCATTGGCGTACGGGATGCCGAGCTTCAGCGCGGCGTATGCATAGAGCATGCTCGGACTGATACGGTGGTCGTCGGCGTCCAAGCCTTTTTCGAACGCCTCGAGCGACATGTGCACGTCTTCGGGTTCATGGTACACCTCGGTACTGCCGCACCACACCATCACGAGACGGTCGCAACTCTTTTCCTT